>JAGQYH010000257.1 GCA_020436175.1 Bacteroidota bacterium | reverse complement strand
TATGGCAGATATTCAGGTAAATCTTACCGATAAAAAAGCCAGAAAGATCCAAAGTCACGGTATCGCTAAAAAATACAGAGAGCCAATTCAGGAAATAGCTGCCAAGTACGGCGCTAATGTAAAAATTGTAGAAGTTCCGCCCGGACCGCCGGTATTATCCACCTTGGTAGCTGAAGTTTATGGTCCGGATTATGAACAACAAATGGCCATAGCTGACAGTGTACGTGGTATTTTAAATGCAACAGCTGACGTGGTGGATGTTGATTGGATGGTAGAAGATGATCAGGTGGAGTATCACTTCATTATCGACAAAGAAAAGGCGATGTTAAACGGTATTGCGCCCCAACAAATAGTGGCCACCGTAAACATGGCCATGTCGGGTCGCCCCATTGCCAATCTTTATGCCGCAGCAGATCAATCATCAGTGGGTATCAATGTGCAGTTGAGTGAAGTGGAACGATCCAATCTAGATCATATCAAAGGTTTAAAAATGATCAATCAACAAGGTCAGGCCATCCCAATCAGTGAGTTGATTAAAATAGATGAAGACATTAAAGCGAAGAGTATTTATCGCAAGAACCAAAGAAGAGTAGTATATGTAACAGCGGATATGGCGGGCAAATTGGAAAGTCCGGTATACGCCATTTTGGAAATGGGTAAAAAACTGAAACAAATTACCTTGCCGGAGGGTTACAGCTTAACCGAAACGTATGCCAGTCCGCCGGAATCGGAGCAAGATTTTACGGTAAAATGGGATGGCGAATGGCAAATTACATTGGAGGTTTTCCGCGATCTGGGTACGGCCTTTGCCATCGTATTGGTCATCATTTATATCCTTATCGTTGGATGGTTTCAAAACTTTAAAGCCCCATTTGTGATGATGGTTGCCATTCCGTTATCGTTGATCGGTATCATTCTGGGTCACTGGGTAATGGGAGCCTTCTTTACGGCCACTTCCATGATTGGTATGATTGCGCTGGCCGGTATAATGGTGCGGAACTCCATCCTGCTCATTGATTTTATCAACCTGAGGCTGGATGAAGGTATTGATTTCAAAAAGGCCGTCATTGAAGCCGGAGCAGTGAGAACCACTCCTATTCTTTTAACGGCAGGAACGGTGGTGATCGGGGCTTTCGTGATCTTATTCGACCCGATCTTCCAGGGGTTGGCCATTTCGCTAATGGGTGGTACCATCGCCTCAACCGTATTGACACTTTTAGTAGTGCCTTTGGTGTACTATTTAACGGAGCGAAAAAAATATCCTTCTCAATCAAAAAATAATAAGAAATGAAATTTTTAGTCATCACCAACTCTGTTCATTTTGATAAAGATGTTAAACATCTGCTGGAACAAGCCGACGTCAAAGTTTACAGTCAAATGAACATTAACGGGCATTCAGAAGTGGATCAGGAAAACTTGCGAGACAATTGGTTTGCTGTTTCCAATCAATACGACAAATCGAGTGTATTCTTCTCCTTTACGGAAGATGAAAAAGCGAACAAAGTCATTCAATTGTCATCTGAGTTCAATCAAACTTCTGACTCAAAAAGCAAAATACGGGCATTTATCATGTCAGTAGATAATCATAACCTTTAAACAAACAATTATGGAAAGAATTATAAGAGCCATCGCCGGAACATTTATTATTATCAGTTTGATATTGGCCATGTATGTCAGTAAAAACTGGTTGTGGTTCACGGCCTTCATCGGAGTAAATTTATTGCAATCCTCCATCACCAAGTGGTGTTTGATGGAAGATATTCTAAAGAAATTTGGTGTAAAGTCGCAGAACGAACAATGTTCTAAGTCTGCTTAAGAATGATCTTATTACGACCCAACGTTATTGTACCTTGATCTTCCAATTTCTTGAGTAGCCTGGAAATGGCTTCTCTGGATACGGATAGATCTCGGGCAATATCGGCATGAGACAATCTTATTTCCTTGTTGCCCATCAGATCGGCTCGTTCGTGCAGATAATTCAACAACTGCTCGTCTAATTTGGAAAATGCCAATCGATCGATGGTGTCGATCATAGAGAATAAACGTTCATCATAAGCACTGAAAACAAAATTACGCCAGGTACTGTATTTACGCATCCATTCATTGGTGGTGTCCAGCGGAATAAAAGCAACCCGGCATTTGGTGTCGGCAATAACCTTTATTTCGCTTCTTTTTTTGATCATGCAACAACTGAATGACGCTGCACAAGTATGACCTCCACTTAAAAAATACAACAACACTTCCTTTTCATCTTCGTTCTCGCGCAGCACTTTCAGAATGCCTTCCAAAACCAAAGGAACAAACTTAATTTGATCGCCATAATCTACAATGATATCTCCCTTTTTGTAAGATTTGACTTTGATATGATCGTCAAACTCTTGGAGTAATTGTTCGTCTTCCGCTAATTGAGGAAACAACTCGCGAATATCTGTAATAAGGTCATGTATCTTGGTGGAATGATGATTGGTCATGAAGCTTCAGATTGATTTATAAGCCATGTTTAGCCGATACTTCCAACATTCTATCAATAGGCAACTTAGCGCGTAATCGTAAGCTTTCTTCCATTAATATCTCCGGTTGCTCATATTTCATGCACAAATAGATTTTTTCCAAGGTGTTTCTCTTCATGTAAGGGCAATCATTGCAGGCACACGAATTGTTGGGAGGTGCCGGAATGAAGGTCTTATCCGGACTATTCAATTGCATTTTGTGTAAAATACCGGCCTCGGTGGCAACAATAAATTCCTTTGCATCGCTTTTGATTGTATAATTGAGTAAAGCCGTAGTAGAGCCGATAAATTCAGCTATATCAAGGATAGGCTCTTCACATTCAGGATGGGCGATAAATTTTGCATTAGGATGTTTGTCCATTAGTTTGGTGATCTTTTCCAGAGAAAAAATCTCATGTACCATACAAGCACCATCCCACAATACCATATCTCTGCCGGTCTTTTTGATCAGATAGCGACCTAAATTTTTATCGGGTGCAAAAATGATCGGCGTGCCCTCCGGAACATTTCTCACCATATATTCTGCATTACTGGATGTACAGATGTAATCACTTAATGCTTTGATCTCTGCTGTACAGTTGATATAAGAAATGACCACATGATCAGGGTGTGCCTCTTTGAATTTCTTAAAATCTTGCGGAGGACAAGAATCTGCCAAAGAACAGCCGGCTTTCAAATCAGGTAGCACCACTTTTTTCTCGGGATTCAAGATCTTTGCTGTTTCTGCCATGAAGTGCACGCCGGCAAATACGATCATGTCTGCACTGGTGTTTTTTGCTTTTTGTGCCAATCCTAAACTGTCTCCAATATAATCGGCAATGTCCTGTATATCGGCATCCTGATAGTAATGCGCCAATAAAATGGCGTTCTTCTCTTTTTTTAATTTTTCAATCTCATCAAATAAATCCAGTGTGGGATCTATATCTACATCTAAATATCCAAGTTGTTCTAATTGTTGAGGGGC
>JAGQYH010000256.1 GCA_020436175.1 Bacteroidota bacterium | reverse complement strand
ATTACCGGTTTGTACATTACCATCCCCATAATTCCATTCAATAATGGCATTGGTGAATGGGAGGTTAAAAGTTACATTTTCATCTGCACAAACGGTATCCGGTAAATTTAGTTGAATATCGGGTATATCGTGAATGATGATATTTTTGGTAGCAGTATCTCGGCAGCCGGCTATACTTTCCGTAAAAACATAACTCACATTATGTATGCCTAATCCACTTAATGAAGGATCAAAAATTCCTTGAATGCTGTCTGTTATTCCGTTTCCTTCCCAAAATCCACCGATTGGGTTTTGTCCCGATAAGATAAATGGATTATCGTAAATACAGGCATCCTCATTGTTTCCGGCTGTCAGGTTAGGAATAGAAATTAGGGTCACGATCATTTGATCACTGATGGAACAAATTCCGTCTGAAAAGGTATAGGTAAGTGTAGCAGAGTTACCATTTACCAAGGACGGATTAAATGTATTGGATCCTGTAATACCGTTGCCTGTCCAATTACCCCCGGAGGGCACACCCATCAAATTGAATGGCGCTTGCGTTGAACAAATGGTAGTGTCGTTGCCTGCAAAAACTGTTACAGGGTGTGATAATGTAAAACTTTCTACTTTAGTTCTAACACCGCAAGCATTGTAAGCCGATACTGAAATACTATGTGTTGTTTCATCAAAAAAAGTTACAGGAGGTGGATTGTTACCGACAAACACTGAAGGTGTACCTCCATTAAATACCCAAACTATGCTGTCGATAGAGCCATTGAAATTGATGTTCTGATCAAAAACAAATGAATCTGCACAGACGTCGGGAATGTTGGGTAGATTGAAATTTACGGTTGAGACCAAGTTAAAAGTCGTATCCCATGATGCCGATCCACATTGATTACCTACAGAAAGTGTCACAGTATAAGAGCCTTTATTGTTAAATTGAATAACCGGTTCAAAAGAATGACTATTAGTGCCATTGATAAAGTTGACGCCATTGCTTGGGGATACTGACCATGTATAAACGGTTGTTGAATCGTTAGAAGAGAGATTGGTAAAAGTTGCTATAGAAGGCACACAAGGATCATCTAGAGTGGCTATGGCATTGGCATTGGCACCCTCACTGATATAAATTCGTTTAGTAATGGACAAGGTGTCACAAGAACTCATAGCTTCAATAGATATATCATATTGAGTAGGATCATCAAACAACACCTGAATTTGATCATCGCCATTCATATTTCCACTGATCAATGTCCATCCTGTGGCCGGACTGATTTCCCAAGCGACATTACTAATGTGCAAGCAGGATACAGCATCAATTGTTCCGACAGTAGTATTGGTTAATGTGATAATTTGATTTTCACATAATGGATTAGGTGAAAAGGTAAAATCCGGACGAATCGTATCACCAATAATGATGGGGCCGAGCGTAGCAAAATCCGGTGGCCCCGGACATGGACTGTAGGCTTGGATAGATATGTCATAAGTATTGGGAACGCCATTGCTGGCTGTTTTTCCGCAAGAAGTTTCAGTAAACAAATATCCGAAAGTTGCCGGTGGCGGGTGATTATAGGTAGCAATTAACTCTCCTGCAATATACATTTCATAGATGGTGCCGGGAACATTATTTTGAGTGTTAACCACTTCAAACTCGGTAAAAATTGGTGGACAAAGCGTTTGACTTCCAATAAAGTTGTAAGGATCTTCAATTCCCACAACCGGTGATGAACCATTGAATATCTGATGGGTTATCGTGGCAGGTTCACAAGAAGGATCGCCAACACCGCTTACCGAAAGACTCAATGTAAACAATCCTAAGCCATAAGTATGGCTAAGGTTATTAAAAGTAGGAGAGACATAAGCAGGTGAGCCATCTCCCCAATCGATAGTATAAGAGGTGTTGGTTGCTGCAGTGGTGGAAGCATTTGAGATTTGTAAAACGAAATCTGGATTATTGGTGGTTGAACCACATTTTAAGATGATTCCTTCACTATTAATACTGCCGGTCTGGAAATCAATAGCAGCATGTGCTGTGGCTTTAACGGTTACTTGTTCAATTGATCCACAATCTATCCATCCGCCAATAAATGTTCTTCTTTGTGGTTTCAACTCAACGGTATATTCAAAACCGGTTGCAGGAGGAGTAATGGTAATGCTATCGCTTAACTCGAATCCACTTATGGGAGAAGACGGATTGGAACTAACGACAACCCTGTAATCAAAGCCGCTAGAAGTACTTTGAAAGTATGCTGAAAGGGGCTGACCGCCACAGATCTCAGTATCAGATGTTATTAAATTACATTGTCCAAAGCTAGCAGATAGAGCAAAAATTAAGATAATTGTTGTAAAAAATGTTTTCATTGAAATGGGGGTTAAAAGACCTTTTTAAAATTCTTCCCATACTTTTGAAACATTTAATTTTAACCCGATTGTATTGATTATTATTGAATAGCATTTTGCCTTCTTTTTGACCCGTTAAAGAAGGAAATATGTGATCTATTATTGGAAAAGATGCTAATGGCGTTGAAAATTCGCTTAAAGGATTAAATGATGGAATAGATTGAACTATTCTTTTGATTAGCATTGTAATGTTCATTAGGGTATTATGTTTATGCCTTGTATAGATTGAAATTTCTACTCGGCATTGTTTTCTTGTTTATTAAAATTACTTCAATGCATCTATTATGTCAATCTAAATTGTGGTAGTGTTCTCTTTTTTATAGTTCATTCAATAGTAGTAATTGTGTTTTATCTAAATGAGAAAAAAATAGTAAGATGTTTGCCACAATTGTATTGAAATTAAACGCCAAACTGTGTCAAATGGTGATCCAAATGTTTGTAGAACATATTGCTCCATTCTTTCGCTGTAAGTTTACCGAATGAATGCGATTCCTTTAGTTCAAAGTGTTCGCTGCCTAAACTTTGGGTTTGATTAATAAAATCGATCAATCTTTGTTTTTCCAATTCAAAATCTTGTTGTTTAGCTACTAAAAATACCGGCGCTGTGGTGATATTTTTCTTGTAGGCAGTATCACTTGTTACTACAGATTTGCCGAATAGCTTGATAACGAATCGCATAAATGCATTTGGTTTGGGATGTTTGTTGGTATACACCAATTCATACGCCACATTACAATGTGCCAGCATTTGAGCAACATTCATTTTGCCCCATTGAGGAGGAGTATTAGCATTAAGATGATTGATTCTTTCGATCAATTCGTTTGAAACACTTTTGTCAAATATATTTTTCATGATTTAAGATTTTGTCTAATCAGCAATGGATTCACAAATATAATCCGATTTAATTCCCTTTATCTCTCCATTTATCCAATAAAGAAGGAAATTTATAATAATACTTGCTTACGTGTTTTTGTAGGATAGGTTTTAGAATTTTAGATTAAATCTCATCTATTATTTACCCGTTGTGCATTAGTTAAAAAGTAAGGTTGTGCCAGCTTTAAAANAGCTGTAAATTGATAATTATCACACAATC
>JAGQYH010000255.1 GCA_020436175.1 Bacteroidota bacterium | reverse complement strand
TCGCCACTCGTCATCAGAAAGCAAGCTTTCTATGTTACCGTTCGACTTGCATGTGTTAGGCCTGCCGCTAGCGTTCATCCTGAGCCAGGATCAAACTCTCCATTGTAATTAAAATTTAATTAAGTTTGAGTTGATCGTTTACTCTTGGAATTACTAAAATTGATTTATTCAAATTGAATGCTATCGTGTTATTAATATTCTTACCTATTTTCAGATTTCCCATAATTTCAATGAACGATTCCCTTTTTTTAAGGGGTTGCAAAGATACGTACTCTATTCTAATTTCCAAATGTTTTTCAAAAAAATTTAAGACTTAATCTCTTGTTAATTTTGAACCCTCGAAAACTATTTTACAATACTTCCTTTCACAGAACTTCGCTTCAACCGATTTTATCAAAGCGGCTGCAAAAGTAGTAGAACAATTTTAATTTCCTAGTGCTTTTTTCAAAATTTAAACAACTTAACTTCTTGTTAATTTTGTCATTGAAATCACAACTTTGGAGTACCCATTTTCACAGAACTTCGCTTTTATTTTTTTCCAAAAGCGGACGCAAAGGTATATCATTATTTCTGATTTGCAATAGGGGTCAATTAATTTATTTGTTAAAACAACTAAAAAGAGAGACTTCCCCCTTATTTTATTGGGCTGCGACCATTATTAAATACTTGTTAAGTAGTGTAATGGTTTTTAAAACTTTAGAAGTGGATATTACTATCTATTCAACTTAACATCTTTACGCTTCCTACGAATACTACACTTTTACTGCTTCTTCATTTTTTGTAGGCTTTTTTTTGCAAATTATGATGACCTTTTTTAGATGATGGTATAAACACATGTATAATCATATTTATTCATTAAAATTATTCATCATGAAAAATCAATTCATTCTATTAATGTTATTGGTAACTTCAATAACAGTTACTAATGCACAAAACATCTGGACGGTAAACAACCAACCCAGTTTTAATGCAGACTTTACGAATTTACAGGTTGCAGTCGATAGTGCTTCCGCCGGAGATATTATTATGCTGCATGGATCCTCGACTTCTTATGGAAGCTTAGTTATAAGAAAGCGAATTGTTATTATTGGCCCCGGATATCTACTTGGACAAAATGACGCGCCTAACACTCAAGCCAATCCTTTACCCGCTTCTATTTCTAATTTAACTTTTGACAGCGATCCCTCAGGAGATATAGATGCTAGTGGAAGCTTAGTAACTGGTCTAACAATTACAAATGTGTATTCAAGTGCAGCTTCGCAGACGCCTATCAATTATACGGTTCAAAGATGTTATATAGAATTCACACGTCCCGGATCATATGTTACTGCTTTATTCAAAGAAAATCTTCTCTACTACAGTCCCGACAATTCTTATGCTACATTAGATTTAGATGGCATCAATAACACAACTTTTGAAAACAATATCATCATTCGAGGAAATGGAGAGGATATCGTCCACACCAACAATCAAAACACAGGAACCTTTAAAAACAATACTTTTGTTTCCATAGGTGCTAATGATCCCGAAGTGCTTATAGAAGGTGATGGCATGTCGTTCATTAACAATTTATTTCTAGGAGATACAACAATTACCGTAATAAACCAATATGGCATTGGTTCTGTACAAAACAATATGTCCAATACCACCACATTCGAAGGTATTGCTTCTAATATTACTGATGCTAATGCTGACAACTTAGTAATTGGTTGGAGCAATCCAGAAGGATTATCTTTAGATAATCGTTTTTCAACTAAAGCAAATGCGCCTTCCATTGGAGCAGGTTTAAATGGCGAAAATATTGGAGCTTTTACCAACACATCTCCATATATTCTTTCTGGAATTCCGTTTGTACCAAACATTTACGCTTTAGATGCTCCTGATTTTGGCACTACCGGCAGTGGGATAACAGTAAATATTAAAGCTAAAGCCAACAACTAATTTTTGTTTCATAAAAAAAGAAAATACCATGAAACAACTAAGTATTTATATTACATTCTTGTGTCTATTAGCAAACCTCAGTTTTGCTCAAGAAATAACCGGAATGGAATATTTTTTCGATAGCGATCCAGGTGCTGGAAATGGAATATTTGTTGATATTACAGACACAGACGAACTGGATTTGAACTATACTTTTCCGCTAGACGGATTAGTATTTGGACTGCATGACTTATATATAAGATTGCAGGATAGTGACGGAAACTGGAGTTTAACCAATAAAAAACAGTTTCTATTTTTTGAAGGCAATACCAACTTTGAAATTGATGGGTTAGAATACTTCGTAGATGAAGACCCTGGTATTGGTGAGGCATTATTTGTTGATTTACCGAATAGTCCGGTAATCAATCAAGCTGTAAATTTAGATTTAAGTAGTTTTCAACCTGGTTTTCATCTGCTTTACATTAGAATAAAGGACACTAATGGTTCTTATAGTTTAGCTATGGCAAAACCAATTTTTATTTCAAATGGTGAAAACAACTCCAACACCTTAGCTACACTTGAATATTTTATTGATGAAGATCCGGGATATGGAAATGGGCGTCAAGTCGCACTTAATAATGCTTCGGAATTTGATGATGAACTAGAATTAGATTTATCAGGAGTTGCTCAAGGAATCCATCAATTATTTTTACGAGTACAGGACAATTATGGTGCATGGAGTTTAAGCCAAAGACATCAAATTGTAGTTTTTCCCGGAAATGGTATGGAGTTGAACCTAACCCAAATTGAATATTACTATGATGAAGACCCCGGTTTTGGAAACGGATTTCAAGTTAATGTGAATAGCGCTATTGTTGACAGCAATCTAGTTTTTGTTGTTCCGGAAAATTTATCATTGGGTGAACACATCTTACATGTTAGAGCTAAAGATCAAAACGGCAGATGGAGTCATATTAACTCCACAGACATTTTTGCATGTCCGGGAGGTCCAGCACAAGCTGGATTTAGACCAATCAGATTTGGTAATACATTTAGTTTTGTTGATACATCAAAAAATGTATTAACATATAGCTGGGATTTTGGTGATGGTTCAACCAGTACTTTATCTAATCCAATTCACGAATTTGGGTTTGGTGCGTTTACAATCACTCAAATTGTAGAAAATGGATGTAACAGCGATACCGCTTACTTTACAGTTGAAGTTAAAGGAGTGGAAGACTATACTCCTAAACAAGCAGGATTAGGTGGCGACATCTTTATGACTATTTACGGTGGTGGATTCGATGAAAATACTACTATACAAATAGTAAATGGAAGTACAATTATTAATGCCAGTGAAACAAATGCAGTTAATTATACAACTTTTAATGCAATGTTTGATTTGCATTTTACAACTACATCAGGTTACTATGACCTTATTATAGATATAGATGGTGTTGATGTAATTACTATTGAAGATGCTATCTTGATTAATGAAGCCATTTATCCAAAATGTATTTCAACTATTGAAGGCCCTGATGTCTGGCGAAGAAATAGAAACAC
>JAGQYH010000254.1 GCA_020436175.1 Bacteroidota bacterium | reverse complement strand
TGATCAACGAATGCACTTGGAAAAAACCAACACATGATAAATGATGGAATATTGATGATTACTTCCGCATAGAATACATATTTCAATGGCATGGTGGATGTTTAGTTGTCACGAATAACGGAATTTTATCTTTATTTTGGAGAAAAATCTATTGGAATGAGCTTTTTTGAAAACATTGGCATTTCTATTCTTAAATCAGCCTTTACATTTTGGAGCACTACCAAACTTCCCAAACTGGAGGGAGACATTCAGTTGTCGGGCATCAACAATACTATTGAAATCATTAGAGATCAGTGGGGCATTCCTCATATCTACGCCACCAATATACACGATGTACTTTTTGCTCAGGGTTTTGTCCATGCTCAAGATCGACTTTGGCAGATGGATCTCACCCGAAGAGCGGCGCAAGGTAGATTATCGGAGTTCATTGGGAAAGAAGCATTGGAAGTAGATCGAATGAGCAGAACGCTAGGCTTTAAAAGAGTGGCAGAAAAAGATTTGAAACTATATAATGCTGAACAGCTCGCCTTGGTGGACAGTTATTGCAAAGGCATCAATGCATATCTACACCATAAAAGCTTTAAGAAACCGATTGAATTTACATTGGTAAAATTAAAACCAACCGAATTTGAAATCATCGATGTTTTATCCATTTCAAGATTGCTTACTTCTCAAATGACATGGGGTTGGTATGATGAGCTGGTCCGCGCCAAATTATTAGCCATTGTTGGAGAAAAAGGAATGCAAGAATTGGACAACACCTATCTTCAAAACACCATCACTTTACCCAAAGGAATAGAATACAATGCCTTAAACATTGATGATAAATTTAAATCGCCGGACAATTTTACTCCAAAAATATCGGGCAGTAATGCCTGGACAATCAGCGGCGATAAAACCACGACCGGACAGCCGTATTTATGCAACGATCCGCATTTGGCTATTACCAATCCCAACATTTGGTATGAAATCCATTTAGATTGTCCTGAATTGAAGGTAACCGGAGTATCCATTCCCGGCACACCATTGGTTCCGATCGGGCATAACGAAAATATTTCATGGGGCATCACCTTGGCTTTTACTGATCTGGAAGATTTGGTAATCGAAAATTTCACGGACGAGCAGTTAACTTCCTATTGGTATAAAGAAGAGCAACTAAAAACCGATATTATTGAAGAAGAGATCAACATAAAAGGTCATTCCAAACCGCACATTGAAAAAGTATATCAAACCAAACATGGCGTTATTGTTTCCGATGTATTGAATTATTCATCCAATCATTTAGCCTTGCAATCGATGGCATTTCAACCCAATCGATCTCTTTGGGCTTGGTATTCATTGAATACGGCTAAAAATTGGGACGATTTTAAAGCAGGTGTCTCCTATCTGGAAGCGCCGGGATTGAATATAGTTTATGCAGATACTCAAGGTAATATCGGCTACTACAACTCGGGCAAAATGCCGATAAAAACAAAAAATGCGGCTTCAATTCCTACTCCCGGATGGACAGGTGAAAGTGATTGGAAGGATTTTGTTCCATTTGAACAAATGCCGCATGTTTTCAATCCGGAGAAAAAATATGTGGTGACTTGCAACAATAAAAATACACCTGACGACTATCCCTATTTTTTAGGTGACATTTATATGAATGGTTATCGAGCCGAACGTTTGGAACAACTCATTACTGCGAAAGATAAATTAGGCATGGAAGATTTTAAATCTATGCAGCAAGATATTGCCTCCATTCCGGGAAAATCTTTTGCCAAGCATTTTTTGTCTATAACTTTTGAAAATAAAGAGCTTGAAAAGTTAAAATCTGTTCTTGTCCAATGGGATGGAAACTTAAATGAAAACAGTATTGGAGGCACACTATACAAAGTCACCAAGAAAAAAGTGGTTAGAAGATTGTACCATCATTTGATTCCTGATAAAGATTTAGTGAATGAATTGCTAGGCAAAGGATACAGCCCTAGCTTCGGCATATCCAACACATTTCTAGGACATAATACCGCCAATCTTTTGCAACTGTTAGACAATGATGATTCCTGGTGCATTCAACAATACGGTTCTAAAGAAAAGTTGCTGAAAGACGGCTTTGAGGATGCTATCTTATATTTGAAAGAGCGATTGGGAAAAGACAGTCAACAATGGCAATGGAGCAAACTGCATCAGATGGAAATGCCTCATGCTTTGAGTATTCAAAAACCATTGGATAAGATCTTTGGTTTAGGCCCTTATCCTATCGGTGGAGATACCGATACGCCCTTTCAAACCTATCCCAACAACGTCGAAAAATTTGATGGTGAGATTGTAACCGCCTCCTACCGACAAATTATTGATATGAGTGATTTTGACAATTCATTGGCGATTACACCCGGCGGACAATCGGGTAATTTAGCAAGCCCCTTTTATGCCAGTCAGGTACAAGATTGGTTGAAAGGAAATTTCCATCCAATGTGCTGGAGCAGAAAAGCAGTGGAGCAACACCAAAAACATGTTTTGTATTTAAAGACTAAATAATTGGATATTTGTACAATTGCAAAGCGATAAATTTATGAAGTCATTTTTACTGATCTGTTTTTCATGTATTTGCTTGAACACTTGGGCAGATGGCCAAATCTATAAAGTGGGCGTTACTGATGCTCCTCCATTTACTTATTTGGATGAAAACAAGGAATGGAAAGGCATCAATATATGGCTCCTAGAAAAGATAGCAGACGAACAAGGCTTTGATTATGAATTCATCACTTTACCTAAAGATTCATTTATCGATGAAGACATAGATTTATATATTCACCCCATCATAATTGACAAGCATAATCTCAATTTGCTGCACTATACGCCTACCTATTTTACAACGGATTCAGCCATTTTGGTGAATAATGTAACCGGTTTTCAGGCACTTTGGAATTTCATAAAATCCATTTTATCCATCAACTTTTTAAAACTGGTTATTGCCATTTTTATGCTTTTGTTGATTGTGGGCCTGATTGTATGGTTGTTTGAAAGGCGCGACAATTCAGAACAATTTGAAAATGGTTGGAAAGGCATTGGAAGCGGGCTTTGGTGGTCGGCGGTGACTTTATCCACTGTGGGTTATGGTGACATCAGTCCAAGATCTTTAGGTGGCCGAATAGTAGGTACCATTTGGATGTTTTCGGGTATATTAGTGGTGGCGGCCTTTACGGCAAGCATGGCTTCTTTATTGACCATCAATCAAATTAATACCACTACCACGGGCATCAGCGACTTTAAACAAAAGAAGGTTGGTGTTTTGGAGAATTCTCCTTCCGAAACTTATCTGGAAAGAAACTTCTTTAAAGAAATCATCCTCTATTCCAATTTTGATGAAGGCATAAAAGCCTTAAAGGACAATCAGATTGAAGCTTACATAGATGATGAAGCCTTCCTCAAATACTTTGTTCAACACGATAGTATCACCGATTACAGCTTGCTGAAGCATGAGTTCAACCCACAATATTATTCCTTTGGAGTAAACCC
>JAGQYH010000253.1 GCA_020436175.1 Bacteroidota bacterium | reverse complement strand
TCTGTTGCCATGAAAACGGTGGGTGTATTGCAATTAATGATGCAGTTCGGATTACATATTCCGGCAGATGAAGGTGCAAAAATGAAGTTTTTCAAAACGATTTTGGCGGATATTGGCGATGATCAATCTATTGAAGACGACTTAAGTACTTACAGTTCTCATTTGGTGAAAATGACGGAGTTTGTAAAAGTGGCCAACAAAGACACTTTATTTTTGATTGATGAAATGGGTTCCGGAACGGATCCGGCATTGGGAGGTCCGATTGCTGAAGCTATTCTGGATCACTTGGGGAAGCAAAAGACTTATGGAATAGTTACAACGCATTATTCTAATTTGAAAGATAAGGCTCAAGTGACGGAAGGGTTGCAAAACGCTGCCATGTCTTTCGAAATGAAAAAACTACAACCTACTTACGAATTGCATATTGGTCAGGCCGGTGCTTCCTATGCCTTTGAAGTGGCGCAACGAAGTGGTTTGCCGGCGACAATTTTGGAGGCGGCAAAAACATTGCTGGGCAATAAGAAAAGTACGGCAGAGCAATCGCTATCACAAATTCAAAATGAAAAACAATACCTGAAAGGCATTAGGAAAAACAATCAGCGTCAATCTGAGCATTTGGAAAAACTCATTGCTAATTATGAAGGATTGAAAAGTCGTTTGGAAAAGCAGAAAAAGAAATTGATGGTTGAGTTTGAAGAAAAGCTTTTGGCGGATTACAACGAGGCTAACCGAGAATTGGAAAACTACATCAGAACGCAAAAAGAAAAAGGTAGGGATAGGGAAGGTTTGAAATCGCTAAGAAAGGATATTGATGACAAACGACAAGCCTTGGCTAAGAAGATCAATAAAGCTGATCGAAAACCTATTCAGGAGAATAAATCACCCATTAAAGTGGGTTCTGAAGTGAAATTGGAAGATAGCCCAAGAATCGGCAAAGTGATTGAAATTAGGAAGAATAAAGCCACTGTCTTATTTGGAAATATCAGTTCTACCATTCCCATCGATCGTTTGATCCATTGTGTTAATGATGATCAATCCGAAACACCAATTACCAATAAAAGTCCAAACAAGTTGGTTGAAAAAAGTCAGTTTGTGGATGTTTTAGATATAAGAGGAAAATACAAAGAAGAAGCACTGATTGCTTTGGATCAATTTATGGATCAGGCCGTAGTTTTTGGTGTTGACAAAGTGAAGATCATTCATGGTAAGGGAAGTGGCGTGCTGAAGGATTTTGTACAACAGTATTTAAAAGATTATCCGTTTGTCAGTCGCTATGAATATGAAACGGATCCTTCCGGTGGGAAAGGCGTAACTTTAGTTGAAATAGCTTAATCAAAAAGTGTCGTTTAAACCTCTTTCGAAGGTTACTTAAGTGACTTCCATAAGTCATAAAAAATGGCGAATTTTATAGAAGTAAATACATATTTCATAGCTATTCGCTATTTTTAAAACGAAACTCCAAAATCTCTATGAAAAGATCTTTACTTCTTGCCATTCTACTACTGTTTATTTTTCAATTCAGCTACACACAAAATAAATGGAGTTATAAATACCGGAGTGGTGAATCAGAACGGCTTACGGAACTGCAAGGTTTGCAGGCATTTAATGGATATAACTTTTTTATAGTTGAGTTCAAAGAACTGCCACAAAGCGATCAGCAAACAGTTTTAAAACAAAATGGGGTAGAACTTTTGGGCTACTTAGATCATAAGCATTATTGGGCAAGAATACAGACCAACAGTTTGTCAGAGATCAAACTAAATGCTTTAAAAATCAATAGAATTGCAGTGCCGGATAACACACTTAAAAGCAGTCCATTTTTTGAGGCATTGGTCAATAATGCAGAACCGGGAAGTTTTGTGATTAAGCTTTGGAGTAAAGAAGATGTTCCATTACTGATACAGGTTTTAGAGAAGGATTTTGAGATTTCAGCTGCGGTAATCAGTGAATCACGTGGCTTGCTAGAAATCAATACCTCTACAGAACAACTCAATGACATACTGCAATTGCCACCGGTGGCCTACATCGGACCATTGGCAAGAACGGCGATTCCATTGCTCGTGAATACGATCAATATGAACAGAGTAAATGCATTGCAATCCGAAGATTTTGGTCCCGGTTTATCGGGTGAAGGCGTAACCGTCGGTTTGTGGGATGGAGGAATTTCAGGTAATCATATTGATTTAAATGGCAGGGTTCAGAATATAGAAAACTCTTTTATTAATATTAATGAAACGAATCATGCTACTGCCGTTGCGGGAATAATTGGCGGTAAAGGACATAGAAATACTAGAGTAATTGGAATGGCACCGGAAGCCAATATCAAAGCCTGGACTTTTGACGGTGATATCATTCAGGAGATGAATAACGGAGTGGATAATGAATCTTTAAACATCATTAACAGCTCTTATATGCTGAATGATTACAATGATCCCAAATTTGAAATGTGTGTTTACCCGGGTTTATATGTTTTGGAAAGTGCTGAACTAGATAAAATGGTTCGCGATAACCCAACGTTGACACACACCATAGCGAATGGAAACGATCAAGCGACATGTTCTGTGGTAGGTGTGCCAACCCGTCAAGGTATTCCCATTGGATTACAAAGTGCAAAGAATGTTATCAATGTCGGATGGATCGATCAGGCGGAAACACACGTGGGAGGCTCCAATATTGGTCCGACGCTGGATGGCCGATGGAAACCTGAAATAATAAGTAAAGGTAAAGTAGTTACTACTACCAGCACAGATAATGGATATGACAATACGCAGGGATCATCTTTTAGTGCTCCAAACGTTGCCGGCACAACAGCACTATTGTATGAATGGTATTTTGATCAGTTCGGAGTTTATCCTAACGCCGCTTTAATAAGAGGAGTGCTTTGTAATACGGCGGAAGACCTCTACACACAAAACGGCGCAAGTCATATTGGTCCAGATTTTTTTCATGGATTTGGTCGGATTAATGGACTAAGAGCTTATGATGTCTTACAGGACGGTTATTTTGAAGAAGATGCCCTCAGCAACAATCAACAAAAAACATTTAACATAAACATTCCTGCCAATGTTGGCAGTGTCAATGTGGCTTTATCTTGGAGTGATGTTGAAGCCATTCCGGGAGATTTAACGCCATTAGTCAATAACTTGGATCTTACTGTCGTTGGTCCGGACTCCACTTATTTGCCTTGGGTGATTTTTCCGAGACGGTTTTGGATTTCGGCGCAAACGGGAATTGACTCCATCAATAATATTGAGCAAGTAACCATTAACGATCCAATTCCCGGAACCTATACCATTACAGTAACGGGAACTGAAATTCCATTCGGGCCGCAGGATTTTGCCATCAATTATGATATCAGAGACAAAGGGATTGAACTTACACATCCCATTGGTGGTGAACAGTGGGTGCCGGGCGAAACACAATATATCCGCTGGGATCATAGTCGTACAGGTGCGAATTTTACTATTGATATGTCATATGATGATGGAGCTACTTGGACTACGATCAAAACGGCAGGCGTA
>JAGQYH010000252.1 GCA_020436175.1 Bacteroidota bacterium | reverse complement strand
AGTGCGTTATCAGCTAGAAGGCAATGAAATTACCGACCATGAAATAGCAACCATTTGCTATAGTGTATTGTTTGCCGGACATGAAACCACTACCACACTCATCGGTAACAGTGTTAGAGAACTTTTATTACACCGAGAAAGCTGGGAACGAATTTGCCAAGACCCAAAACTAATCTCCAAGGCAGTAGAAGAAGTTTTGCGCTATAGTCCATCCATTGTGGCTTGGAGAAGAAAATCAACAGAAGATGCAGTGATCGGTGGAATTAAGATCCCCAAAAATTCAAATTTACTCTTGGTGATGGGCTCCGGCAATAGAGATGAAACTGTTTTTGAGGAGGGAGAATCTTTTCAGATCGATAGAAACAGTGCAAGAAATCACTTGTCGTTCGGTTATGGCATTCATTTTTGTATTGGATCGGCATTGGCCAAACTCGAAGCCAAGATTGTATTGGAAGAACTCACTGCCGCTATCCCTCAATTGCAATTAAAGAAAGGTCAGGATTTTGAATTTGCTCCTAACACCTCTTTCAGAGCACCGGTTGCCGTAGAAGTAGAATGGGAAGTATAAAACAATGAATGTCAATACCAAATAAAAAAGTAATAAATGAAATATACACTCTTTTTTAACGATGCGACCGAAGCAGATTATGATCTGCTGGGAGGAAAAGGCCAAAGTCTGGCCAGTATGAGTGTTGCCAATTTCCCTGTTCCAAATGGGTTTTGCATCACCACCACGGCTTATGCAGATGTCATGAAATCACATTTGGATGAGGTGATCAACAGAGTAAATGATATTGATGTTAACGACATGAACAAACTAGCCAGTTTAGCTTTGGAAGAGCGAAAGTTGGTAGAAAGCATCACCATGCCGGAAGCAGTTGAAAACGATATCAGATCGGCTTACCAAAGATTGTGTAAAGAGTGCGGTTTTGAAAAAGATCTGCCGGTAGCCGTTCGATCCAGTGCTACTGCTGAAGATCTTCCGGATGCCAGTTTTGCAGGCCAGCAAGACACTTATTTATGGGTAGTCGGTGAAGAAGAAATGCTAAAAAATGTCAGAAAATGTTGGGCCAGTTTGTTTACGGCGAGAGCGATCAGGTACAGACACGACCATAACATCAAAGAAGAAGATGTCTTAATGAGTGTTGTGGTTCAAAAAATGGTTAACTCAAAAGTTTCGGGCGTAGCCATGACGCTCAACCCTACCAACGGAGATCGTTCTAAAATTGTAATTGATGCCGGTTGGGGATTGGGAGAAAGTGTTGTTTCCGGCGAAGTTACTCCTGACAATTATGTGATCGACAAAGTCATTTTGACTATCGTAAAACAACAAATCCATGATCAGGAATTTGCTCTAGTACCGGATTTTGAAAACAAATGTGTTACAAAGAAAATGTTAGGAGCCGAATATGCAGGAAAAGAATGTCTGTCGCTTTATGAATTAAAAGCATTGGGACAGCTCTGTAAAAACATAGAGAAACATTACCAGTCTCCTCAAGATATTGAGTGGGCATTGGACGGCGACCTTCCTGATGGTGAAAACCTTACGCTGTTGCAAAGTCGACCTGAAACTGTGTGGAGTCAAAAAAAGGAGAACAAACCTAAAGGATTCACTATGGGCATGGAAGGACTTGTTGGCTCGTTACTCAATCCTATCAACAAGAAAAAATGAAATTAATCTAACCTATTGTTCCATATTGAAAAATTAAATCAATGACACAAGTAAAAACAAAATTTATCAGCCCGTACGAACTAAAAACTCCGGAAGGAGCGGAAGGCTGGGAAGAAATGTATCCTTATTTTCTGCGTTTTCACGACAATCTGAAAGAAAGAGAAGAAGGCAAATTCTGGTTCTGTGATTCTCAACACTGGCCAAATGTTTTCAAACCATTTGATGCTATGACGGTTGAGTTCGCCGTAAAATGCCTTGGTCAATACAACACAAGACATTATTTAATCCCACCGGCTAACGGTGTCGATTATAAAATCCACAACGGATATGTTTACATGAGTCCGGTAGGTGTTGAACCGGAAAAAATTCCGGACAGAGTGCCACAGTTCATGGAAAGAGCCGGACACTATTTCGGTAATTGGAATGATCTGGTTGACAATTGGAGAAAGAAAGTCAAAGGCGTCATCGACACCATGGAAAGCATCAACTTTGAAGCATTGCCGGATGTTGTAGCCTTGGAAGATGTTAAGTCAGGTAAAGGTTTAGATCCTACTTTCGACTTGTTTAACAATTATAATAAAATGATTGAAATGTGCTACAAAGCATGGCAATATCATTTTGAGTTTTTGAACTTAGGTTATGCTGCTTACTTAGATTTCTTCGGATTTTGTAAAGAAACTTTCCCTGACATTCCCGATCTATCCATTTCTAAAATGGTTCAAGGGGTGGAAGTAGATCTCTTTAAACCGGATGAAGAAATTCAAAAGCTGGCTCGATTGGCAGTGAAACTTGGCGTTACCGACGCTTTCAAAAAAGAAACCATTGAAGGCGCCTTAGTTGTTCTAAACGAAACCGAAGAAGGCAGAACTTGGGCCGATGCTTGGGAAGCCGCTAAACAGCCTTGGTTCAATTATACTTCCGGAAACGGCTTTTACTCTTCGGATAAATATTGGATCGAGCACTTGGATATACCGTACAAATATTTGAAAGATTATATCGTTCGATTACAAAATGGAGAAACCATTGAACGACCTACAGAGGCTATTGCCGCAGAAAGAGAGCGAATTACTTCAGAATACAGAGACCTTATTTTTGATGAGGAAGCTAAAGCTGCCTTTGAAGGAAAATTAGGGTTGGCAAGAGTAGTTTTCCCTTATGTGGAAGACCATAACTTCTATATCGAACATTGGTCGATGGGTGTGTTTTGGAGAAAAATGCGACAGTTGGCAACCGTATTGAAAGATGCAGGATTTTGGAAAGATAGAGATGATATGTTCTATTTAAAGAGAAACGAGATCTCCGAAGTGCTATTTGATTATGGCAATGCCTGGGCAGTTGGCGTTACACCGATTGGTCCGCATTATTTGCCGGAATTGATCGCACGCCGTAAGCAAATGGTAGAAAAATTAAATGCAGTAGCACCTGAACCGGCTTTCAACAAACCTCCTGAAGTGATCACCGAACCATTTACCATTATGCTTTGGGGAATTACTACCGATAGCGTGAACAACTGGTTAAAGGGAAATGATGATCCAAGCAAATTGTCAGGCATGGCAGCATCACCGGGAGATGTGGAAGGCATCGCAAGAATTATTAATTCAACAGATGATCTCGACCAATTACAACAAGACGAAATTTTGGTCACCAGAGTAACCGCTCCGAGCTGGGCTCCGGTTTTCGGCAAGATCAAAGCTACGGTTACTGATATTGGAGGAATGATGTCGCACGCCGCAATTGTTTGTAGAGAATACGGCTTACCGGCAGTTACCGGAACAGGTTCTGGTACCACCACCATCAAAACAGGTCAAAGAATTAGAGTAAACGGATCAACCGGAGAAGTAACCATATTATAATGATTGATAAAGTAGTAAATATAGGTGTTCAGCAGTCTGATATCAAGAAATA
>JAGQYH010000251.1 GCA_020436175.1 Bacteroidota bacterium | reverse complement strand
CACCTTTTTTTACAAAAGTGCCATCTTCCGCAAAAATGGTTTCTACATTTCCTCCTTCGGGAGCATTTACAATCACCGACTTTACCGGCTCCACCAATCCATCTACTAAAATGATGTCTTTAAAATCATCTTTGGTCACTTCCCTAACCGTGATCTTGGATCTGTCTAAATGGTAAGTTTTTTTGTTGATGGCTTGAAGTCCAAAATAAAAACATACGATCAAAACGATGGCAGTAATCCCAAAAATTAGTCTTTTAGGAGTGATGAATTTCTTTTCAATCTTTTTATCCATGTGAAAGTCGTTGTAGTTTCGAAGAAGTACTTTTACAGATTAGGTCTGATAGTCACTTCATCTAAAGTAACTACGGGATAAATTTTACCTTCTACAATAATGGCTTTTTGAAACTTCTGAGTGCTTCGGGAAGCTTTGATTTCAACGGTCGGCAATTCAATCGACGGAATCACTTCACCATTGTAAAGCACAGCTTTGGTTAAATGTCCTTTAATGGGCTGTTGACCGGCATACCTGAAATCATCTGCTTTAATCCAATTGCTGGGTGCATTATCTGCTGTTTTATAACTACTCAACAGAATGAAAAGTAAGGTAAGTACTGTGGTTAATTTAAAATATTTCATGGTTCTTGGTTTTAATTATTCAATCTTTGCTGACATCAATGCCAAGCCTGTGCCAAAAGAATTTATATTTATAACTAATTGATTATCAATGTCAATAATTTTTCCCGATAAATATTAGTGTTCGATAACGAACAGTTTTAGTGTTCGATAATGAACATTTATTAATTTTGATCACCGACCATGAGTAAAAAAGATGCCACGATATTAGTAATCGATGACAATGAAGACATTCTCATTTCTGCCCGACTTTTATTAAAACAGAAATTCAAAGAGATCTTGACAACGAAAGATCCCAATGAACTGAATGTGTTGTTGAGCCGAAACAATATTGATATAATTCTATTGGATATGAATTTTAGAGTGGGTATCAATGACGGAAAAGCAGGTTTATACTGGTTGAATCATATTCACGAGATCAATAAAAATATCATTGTCATTTTAATGACGGCATACGGTGAAGTGAGCTTGGCTGTTGATGCCATGAAAAAAGGAGCATTCGATTTTTTACTTAAACCATGGGTGAATGAAAAACTCATTGCTACAGTAACGGCAGGACTGGCGCTCAAAGCCTCAAAAGATAAGGTTGATGCTTTGGAAACTTCCAATCAAGTATTGAAAAAAGCAATCGATCATGACATGGGTCCTTTGATCGGTCAGTCTGAGCCCATGCAAGCATTGATGGAAGTGGTGAAAAAGGTGAGTATTACGGATGCGGAGATTTTATTGTTGGGGGAAAATGGTACCGGAAAACATCATATTGCCAAACTCATTCACCAACATTCTAAAAGAGGAAGTGAACCTTTTATACATGTCGATCTAGGATCGTTGTCTGAAACGCTTTTTGAAAGTGAACTTTTCGGATATAAAAAAGGAGCCTTTACGGATGCCAAAGAAGATAAAATCGGCCGGTTTGAAATGGCCAATGGCGGGACTTTGTTTTTGGATGAAATAGGTAACCTTCCATTGAATTTACAGGCTAAACTATTAACCGTATTACAGGAGAAAAAAATTGTTCGTTTAGGAGAAGGCATTCAAAGAAGTGTGGATGTAAGGTTGATATTTGCAACCAATGCGCCGTTAAAACAATGGGTAAACGATGGAAAATTCAGACAAGATTTACTTTTCAGGATCAATACAATTGAAATAGAAATTCCGCCATTGCGACATCGCTCAGACGACATTCCATTGTTTATTGATCACTTTTTAAAACAGTTTAGCTTAAAATACAAAAAGGGCGATTTAAACATATCTCCGGAAGCCAAAGCCACATTAATGAGTCATAGCTGGCCCGGCAATATCCGGGAAATGCAACATATTATGGAGCGTGGTGTCATTATGAGCAATGGCGCTGAGATCAAGCAATCCGACTTTAATTTATCCTTACAAGAAACACCTAATGCCATTAATATTGATGACAAAGACAATCTTAATTTACAGGAAATTGAGATCATGCTGATACAAAAAGCCATTGCCAAACATCAAGGCAACATTTCAAAAGCAGCCAAGGAACTGGGTTTAACTCGTGCTGCCTTGTACAGAAGAATGGAAAAATTCAACCTTTAAATTTTAAAATCGAATAGTTGATAAAAAGATTTTCCATACAAATTGTTGTCCGAATCATACTAATCGTCGGTTGTTCTCTTGGATTGGCCTTCTTTTTTATGCATCAAAATTGGTTTTCGTTAGTGGCTATGGCCATATTGATTTTGGCACAAGTAGTAATGCTGATTGAATATGTCAATAACACGAATTATACGTTGGTCAAATTTTTGGATGCCTTGAAGAATAAAGATTTCTCGGTGTATTTTTCGCCCACGGATAAAGGCAATTCTTTTGCAGCTTTGTTCAATGATTTTAATGAGATCATTCGTCTTTTCAAACAAAACAAAATTGATAAAGAAGCACAACTCAAATATTTTAATCAAATTCTTGAACAGATCGGATTAGGTATCATTTCCATTAAAAAATCTGATCTTCTCAATGATAATACCGAAGATGAAATTCTATTCTTAAACAGAGCGGCTTGTGATCTGCTGGATATTCCCAAACATAAATATTGGCATCGAGTGGTGCAACATTTGCCTTGGTTCAAACAACAGTTGATATCCATTGCCAATGGCGGCAAAACTTTGGTGACCATTGGTAAAGAGCTCGAACATCAGCAGTTGGCCATTGAAGTGGTTAATATAGAGTTACTCAATGTTCCATACTTGATTATTTCATTGCAAGACATTCACAATGAGATCGAGCAAAAAGAAATGGAAGCGTGGCATAATATCATCAGTGTTTTGGCACATGAAATGATGAATTCCTTTACACCAATCAGTTCTTTGACGGCTACCTTAAGATCTTTAACAGAAAACGAGCAGGGAGAAGTTATTGACATTTCTGAAATGGATAATGAAGCCATTAAGGACATCAATTTGGGTATGAAAACCATACAGAAAAGATCGGAAGGCCTTATGGATTTTGTCAGTGATTATCGCAAGGTGTCAAATGTTCCCGTACCCGATCTTAAACCAACTTTATTGAAAGATTTCCTGGAAGATATCGACCGGCTCATGCGCCCTGTTGTAGCCAAAAATGATATTCAATTGGACATTCAACCCATTCCATCTCATGCCACCATTTTGATGGACACCAAATTGATTGAACAAGTCATGGTCAATTTGATCAACAATAGTATTAATGCTTTAAAGAATAGACCCAACCCTACTATTACCATTGACTGCACCATCAAGCCAAATCAGATTATTGTATCGCTTACCGACAATGGTTGCGGCATTCCTGAAGATGTTAGAAAGAATATTTTTGTGCCATTTTACACCACTAGAGAAAACGGCTCAGGGATTGGATTAAGCTTGTCCAAATCAATCATGAAACAACATAAAGGTCAAATATATGTGCAGACGGAAGAGGATAAATTCACCAGTTTTTTATTGGTATTTA
>JAGQYH010000250.1 GCA_020436175.1 Bacteroidota bacterium | reverse complement strand
GAATAATAGGCTTCTGCTTCTTCCGGGAAACTTTGCTCTTCAATGGAAAAAACGCCTGCCGGTAATCCTATCTTTAAGGTTCTGAATTTGTTCTCAAAATGCTGCATGAAAGCATTGGTTAAAATGCTTACTGAACTGCCGATGTTATTGCCTTTGTTGCTTTTGAAGGTCACATCATAACCGCCGATCCAAGCATCGTAAACAAAATTGGTTTTGGCTAATATATCGTTGGCAACATCGGATAAAAATTGCTTGTATTTTTCTTTGTCGGGATCTGTACTAAAGAAAGCGATGATGTCATTATCAGAAGCACCAAGACCATAAAGTAGATAATCCAAAGCTGCTAAACCTTTGGCGTCATAATTATTGATTGCATCCAAATTATAAGATCCTGCCTGGATTAAACTGTTAATGTGATCCGCATCAGCAGGGAAGGTGTTGATATTGGCGTGATATGCAATATTATCTGCCGGCCCGATTTCGTAGATGGCTGCTGCCTGCCACTTCAGATAAGCCTCTTCAAAAGCATTTCTCAGGGCAGTAAGGTTGGTTTGATCAGGAGTGGTATTGAATGTTGTCACCTGATTAGTAACCAATGTGGCACTTGTTTTGAATCCATTCAATGCCGGAAGAATAATATTGTCCGACAAATTGATCAACAGATCAGTTCGGTCAAAATCAGTAGTCGTATCCGGGGTTCCATCATCACAACTCGTAATGAGAAGCAGTATAATCGCTGTAAACAGTAGGTTTCTCATTTATAGATCATCTTTTACGTTATCCAATCCAAATGCTGTACTTAAAGTCGTTTTTGCATTATTCAAACCAATAACAGAAGCATTCCAAAAATTAAAATTATCGTCGCTGATATCTTTTAGAAGCTGTGTAATTTCTGATATGGACAGCGTAGCACGCGGGCTGTATTGAAGTCCTTTTATAAAAGCATAGCACTCAGATAAGGTATGAAATCGTTCGCCTTCGTCGCTTGAAGCCGCTAAAACGGCATTGATGTAATGAATGGCAGAAGCTGCGAAGATCTTTTCCAATTCAGTATAAATGATATCTCGTTGTTGATTTTTAATGTCATATTCGTTGGCAACAATGGCGGCACGTCCTTTTTTAAAGGCATTCATAATGATGTCGCCGCTGCCTAAAATGTTATCTCTCTCCCGAATATAGCTGCCAACAAATTTAGCTTCACCGTTTCTGTCTGACGGCCAGTTAGAACTAAAGTCAACCGGAACGCCTAAATAGCCGAAAGCTTCATCCCAATGATGTTCCATGGTGGTGTAATTGGAGCCGTCTTCAATGGTGGTATTATCTACATTGTCGCCTACTCTGGCATCTGACATATAAGTGCTTAAGATTTGATAGTAGATCACAGCGCCCATCATTCCTTTTTGAAAGATTTGACTGAATTCATGTCCTTTTTCATCGACCAATATGCTTCTGGAAGGGTCATTGCCTCTCCAAAGTAAACCAATAGATCCATCAACAGCCGTATCTCCATTAGCGCCTATAATGCTTGCATTGCCAAGGTCGGTCAACAACTGATCGAATGCAGCTTGATCACCTAAAAAGGTTTTATCTTTTAATTGTTTGGTAGAGGTAAAGTCGAAATTTCCACCACCGTTACCGTCTTTGTTCGCATACATGTCTAACAGATCTTGGCCGCTCACTTGATTGCCGCTGTTGGCATCATTCAATACACTTCTTATCTGAGTTAATTGTTCAATTCTTTCGGTTTGCCCATCGTAGCTAACACTGCTCTGTCCATTTCTTTCAAAACTATAAGTGGCGGGCACTTGCAAATCTATTGCTACCGGATCTTCATCACAGGCAATCATGAAAGCACTAATAAGTAATACGAGGATAAATATTTGCGGTCTGTACATTCGGTTCTTATTTTTATTTAGACTTAATATAAATAACGCTACAAATGTACTGGTAGTGAATGGTTTGGACAATACCTATTCTTTTGATATTGCTATCTTAAAGTTAGGTAGGCTAATACCTAAAATTAGGTAACTATATACAATTTTACATTAGATTTGGTGTTGTTGTCATTTGACTACTATGTAAAAAATCTATAAAAGTTTAGGTATTTTCAACTTTATTCAGATATATTGCGTTATAATCTCAAAACACTTATTTACTATGTCTGAAAGTATTGAGCGTATTCAAATCACTTCTTGTTCAGCAAATTTTCGTATTAAGGTTTATATAGGCAAACAAGGTGATTATTGGGGATTTGTAGCTCCATCTATAAACATTTCCGGCTATGGTCATTCTAAAAAGGAAGCTAGAGATTCATTTGAACACAATATTGATGTTTTTGGTGATGATCTTTTTGAGTTAACTGTTAAGGAAAGAATTACAGTATTGAAAGAATTGGGGTGGGAACAGCATAAATTTTTCCAAAAGAGATTTTCTAAATGCTATGTTGATGAGAATGGTGTCCTTCAAAACTTTGATCAAGATTATGAAGTTCAAGTATTAGAAGAAGAGTTTGCTTAATTTTATTTAATGTCTTACAGACCTTTAAAAACAAAGTGTTTCATTAAGTATTTAGAATTTCTTAACTGCAAGTATAAGAGAACAACAGCTAGCCATGATCATTGGAAATGTCCGAAATGTTTTAGAACAATCACTTTTAGAGGAAAAGAAAAAGAAATCCCGGGATTCCATATTCAAACCATAGCTAAGACCCTAGGTATTAATTCGGATGAAATTTATAAATGGGTAGAAGACAATTGCTAGTAGTCAAATTTATCAGATTTTTTTCAGCATATTTTCGGGTATCCAACCGTCTTTTCCATCAGCCAATTGAATATTCAACCAATCGTTTTCTTCTTTGAGGATCTTTACTTTTAATCCTTTATGAATGAGGAACAGGTCGGTGCCGGTATTTAACGGTGCGCTTTTCACCGAAACACTGGATGCCATGATGATAGCATCGTTTTTCCTGTTTTCAAATTGATTTTGAGTGATGGCGAGCAATAGCAATATTATCGCGATTAAAATACCGCCAAAAGCGGTGAAAAAAAGTGGTCTTCTAGCACTGGATTGTACAAATACAAAAGCGATAAAGAGTAAGATGCTCGTCCAAAAAACCAATAAAAAGAAAACTGTCCATTGATTAGCCTTTTGTTTCTTGGCTAATTGTTTCCACCAGGTTAGTAAAAAGAATTCAGGCAATGGTTCAATCTTATCGACTACTTGCAAGTTGGCAATTTCCAAATTGTGTTTAATGTCCGGATCGTTAGGTTGTTTTTTTAGCGCCTTTTCATAATTTAATATGGCATTGGGTATGTCGCCGACTTTATAAAAAGCGTTACCTAAATTATAGCGTACTTCTCCAAACTCGCCTTGTTCCAATACTTCCTGATATTTTTGGATGGCCTGTTCAAAGTTGCCATCTTTGTAGGCTAGATTGCCTTCTTCAAAAGCGGTATTGGCAAAACCAAAGCAGCTCAACAGTAACAGCACTAATATGGTGGTAATGTTTTTCACGATCTACTTTTTATTTCTTTTTCAAGGTTTTGAATCAGTTCTTCTGCTTTTAGCAATAATTCGGTTTTACTTTTTCCTATGGCA
>JAGQYH010000024.1 GCA_020436175.1 Bacteroidota bacterium | reverse complement strand
GAAATCATGGATTTTGAAGGAGGCACCTGGCATTGGACGAAAAACAAGATCACTAATAGTCCATATTTGGGCGATCAAAACTTGTTTATTGTATCACATCATCCACCGGTGAATCAACTTTGGGGTATTTGGTATGCTTTTGATATTGAAGAAACCCGATCCATCACTGATTTTCTATTTCAATACAAGAACAATATTGCGGTTTGGTTAGCCGGACACATTCACAGAAGTTTGGTGTATAATGTCGGTACGGTTGACTTACAGCCCTATCAGGTATTGAGGTGTGCAGAAACCGCTGCCAACAAAGAATATGAAAAAGGATTGTTCCGCTTGGTAGATGTTTATGCCTCTCCTATCTCCACCTTTGTGGATGACCAAATGCTTTTGAACAATATCGACATTTATCCCAACCCTTCTACAGGTCAGTTTAACCTATTCATTAAAGATAATAGTGATAAATATGTCCAAGCGAAAGTGTTTGACAACACCGGTAAATTAATTTGGACTTCCCGTTTAAGTTTGAATACTGAAACGAGGCTGTTCCATATTGATTTAGATCATCCTGCAAAAGGCATCTATCATTTGCGATTTGACAATGGAGAACGGATCATCAGTCATAATCTTATCGTTCAGTAGTTAGGTTGATAACGTAAAGAACAAAAATGCCTTTTTTTACTTTAAGAAATAAAAAATATGGCAGTAAAAGACCAAGTTTTAGATATGTCGCCACTGGGCATGATTTTTACCGTGGTAAAAAGCAAGTATGATACCAACGGGAAATCGTTGGATCTGGAGTGGGAATTATTACCGCAATGCAATATGGTTGACCCTTTGTATCATATTCATCCGGAAGCCATTGAAACCTACCATATACTGGAAGGAGAAATGGAATTTTTCATCAAGGATAAATGGATCAGTGCTAAGAAGGGAGATCAACTTAAAGTAGATGTTGGCGTGAAACATACCTTTCGAAATCCAACCGATAAAATAGTTAAAGTTTATAATACCCATGAACCGGCCTTTGATATGGAAGATTATTTCCAAGATGTTTGCAAAGTGGTTGAATTGGCAAAAAACGGTAAATCCAATAAAGTAAGCATGAAAAATCCAAAAACATTGCTGCTTTTTGGAGTGCTTATGAAGAATTACAGGAAGGAGATCGTCGCGGTTGATCCGCCGGATTTTCTGGTTCGAATCTTAGGTTTTACCGCAAAAGTTATTGGTATCGATTACAATAAGATTAAATAACAATATGTAAATTGCCTGCTGTCGGATTAACCATCTGATTAATGACATTAGAGCTTATTGTTTATTTTCGTATTAAATCAAATAAATATTAAAATGAAACTAGGTGCATTTTCTGTTAGCCTTAATGTGAAAGACATACAAGCATCACGAACCTTTTATGAACATCTCGGATTTGAAGTATTTGGGGGTGATGTAAATCAAAACTATCTGATTATGAAAAATGAGAACAGCCTAATTGGGCTTTTTCAAGGAATGTTTGAAAATAACCTATTGACCTTTAATCCGGGTTGGGATAC
The DNA here is from genome assembly GCA_020436175.1 of Bacteroidota bacterium. GTDB lineage: Bacteria > Bacteroidota > Bacteroidia > Chitinophagales > JADIYW01 > JAGQYH01. The sequence continues at coordinate 15,051 of JAGQYH010000024.1, read as the reverse complement.
AAACGCTCAACCCTTGACAAAATTTGATGATGTAAGAACTATCCAGCGGCATTTAAAGAAAAATAGTGTTGTGTTGGATAGAGAAACGGATGAAACAACAAGCGGTCCTGCACATATTGCCCTCACCGATCCTGATGGCAATTTGATACTGATCGATCAGCATGTATAAAAGATCTCGTTACAATTTTTGCAGAATTTCTTTGGCAGCCTCATTATAGTAACAATCCGCTGCGGATAATTTGGTAAATATCTCCTTTGCTTTGCCTTTTTCTTTGATCTTTAGATAGGCTAAACCAAGATACCAATTAATGTCGTTGCAAAAAGCAGACTGATCGTTTTGAACTGCTTCTAAAGCGCTGATTGCATTTTCCGGTTGGTTGGCTCCTAAATAAGATATACCTAAAAACAGGGCATATTTCTCATTCTGCGGATACTTGGCACTAAGCTTTTCAAAATGCTCGGAAGAAATTTCGTAATTCTCAGTGTTGTAAGAAGATATCGCCAACTTTTCCAAATTGCTTAATTCCTCACCCGAACCTCTGGTAATCATATCAGGATAGGCCTTGTACGTCATATGCTCAGCATAAACCTTTTCTACAGGTCCTTGAATCAATTTTAAGCACAAGAAACTACCCAAAGACAGCAACAAAATAACTGATGCGGCAATGGCAAACTTTTTGGTGTTTATCAATGGCTTCACCTGTCCCTGCTCAATAATGATCTTAGGTGGTTCTATTATTTCATCTTCCGACTTTACCAATCGTTTATCAATGGCTTGATCAATAGCCGACATTTGTTGCTCATATTCTTCTACACTCAAATGTTCCAATCCATCCAATGCATCCCTAAAGTCTTCATCAGATTGATACTTCTCGGCGAGCAATGCTTCTTCTTCTTTGGTAAGTGAATCCGCCAAATATTTTCTAATCAGCTCTTGTTCAAGGATATGATCGTTCTCATTATTTAGTTTCTGCATAATCGTCCATTTAGGTTAATGCTTCCCTTGTTACTTTGCTTCTAATTTATTTTTCAAATTCCTTTTTCCGTTCTGAATAAAGCTTTTGACATTTTTAAAACTATATCCGGTTTTTTGACAAACTTCAGTATAACTGCATTGTTCTAAGAAAAACAGCTTCACACATTCGGCTTGTTCAGTCTTTAAATCTTCAATGGCAGACAACAAAGCACTTTCTTTTTCCTCCACTTCCCGTTTCTCTATAATAAGAGTCTCATCTTGTGAAGATTCCATAAAACTATTCGAATTATTTATTGTGATATCATCCAAAGATTGGAAAGTTGTTCGGGTAGTAGTTCGGTATTTGCGATGTAAATAATTTCTGGTGACCGTTCCTATCCAAGCTTTAAAATATCTAACATCAGCCTTTTTTAAAGATTTTATCAATTCTTCAAAAACCTCCATCAAAGTATCTTCAGCCATACTCCTATCATTCAGATAGCGCAACGCAATACCCAATACTATATGCTTATATCTTTTGAATAATTCCCCGACAATTTCCGGATCAACATCTAGCTTATATTGTTCAACTAAATCCGAATCCGGTAAATCTTGATATTTTGTCATTTTTTTCGTGGTTACCTTCAAATTTAACAAAATGACAGAGGATACAAATATTTTCCTCAAAAATAACTACGTATTGAACAATAAAGTCTTTAAGGTAAAAAAAAGAATTGTCTTATTTCGATAAGAGTAAAAGCATAAAGACCAATATAAATGGTGCAATGCCTAAAAGTAAAACACTTTGTCCTGAAGAACCGGAAAGGCACATGAAAATCAATGCCGCAGACATGATAACAATTGCAAATACTAAAAGTACAATACCCAAAGCTGCAATATTTGCCTGATCCTTTGGTACACGATGCACTTTTTCTGAGTCCCTTTTGCTATCGACAATTTTTGCCGGTATGATGTTATGTGCTGACATGACGGTTTATTTCCTAGGTTTAACAAAATTATCAATTATGAAACCGAATCAACCATTGTAAACAATGATTCATGCAATTTTAAAATTGAAATAATAAAAACAAATAGGGGCTTGTAAATTAATTATTCCTGATCTATTGGCATCCTACTACCAAGAAACATTCAAAACTCTTTTTCGATAATTGAGATCACTTCTTTATTTAAACTATGCTCTCCTTCATACTCTAAAACTTTGAAAGACCATTCGCAATTTCTGCTTTGTTCTTCCAACTGAAGTCTCAATTCCTTACTAATATACGCATCTTTATTTCCCATTGCGAATATTATCGGTACTTTTTTAAAAAATTCCTTCGTAAAAAGTTCCGTTCCCGGTTGTCCTCCCCACAAAACCATTACCTTTACATCCTCTTCATGTAAACGCACCCACCGTGAAATTGTTACGGCACCTTGAGAAAAACCCAACGCAATTATGTTAAATTTTGATAATTTATGATCTGACAACAGATCTTCAACTACAACATCTAAATAAGCTACATAATCATCAATTTCATTCAACCGCATTTCCTTCGTCATCCAAGAGGCTCCCACTCTACCGGACAATCCATTGATATAGGCCCTTGACAAAGCTTCCGGCGCAATCACAAAATTGGTTTCCGGATCCAAATGCTCAAAATGTTTGATAAAATATTCCGCCAGCTGGCCATAGCCATGCGCCACCAGCCAAACTCTTTTAGTAGCACTTCCCAATGTTCCATGCGTCCAAACCCGAGCAGTCCTTTCAACCTTATATAATAGTTCTTTCGACATGAAAACTTTTAAATGAGTAAATCCATTTACATAAAATCTACATCCGTACCGCGGCGATACCCCATCAATCTGCCCAATCCATCTTCTGCAGAAAGCTCTGTGAACAAAACGCTGTAAATGGTTTCCACTATCGGCAACCTTATATCCAAAGACTCCGCTAACTTCTTGCAAATGCTTACCGTTTTGATACCCTCTGCCACTTCATCGGATGTTTCGATGATGTAAGCCAATTCTTCGCCGGACGCAATCCTTCTGCCTACCGTAAAATTTCTACTCAGTTCACTGGTACAAGTGGCGATCAGATCCCCTACTCCGGCTAAGCCTAAAAATGCTTCTTTTTCTGCGCCCAATGCATTGCCCAACCGAATAATTTCTCCTAAACCTCTGGAGATAAGAAAAGACAATGCATTTTGTCCGTAACCCAACCCACGGATGCCTCCGGCAGCAATGGCCATCGTGTTCTTTAAAATACCGCCTAACTCTACCCCAAGAATGTCATTACTGGCGTAGGCTTGAAAGCGTTTACTTCTGATGGCAAACTGACCTTCGCGAGTCACCTCATCGAACCTACTGGCAATTACGGTAGCAGCCGGTTGATGGTTCGCTAATTCTCGTGCCAAGTTAGGACCGGACAAGCAGCCAATTCTTACGACATTGCTTTCTTGACGAATGACTTCACTCATGGTAAAGATCTGATTGGCCTTTAATTTAAAGTCAATATCCAATAGCTGTTCCTCATCAATATCTCCCAAATCAAAACCTTTCGTAGTATGAATCAGGATATGATCCGGCAACAAATAAGGAGAAAAATCCACCATCATACTTCTGAAACTTGCGGAAGGTACACTTGGAAAAATCAATGTACATCTTTCACATAATTGTTCAATATCTGCTGTAGCAGTAACATTTTCATGCATTTTCTGTCCTTTGTGCTCTCTTTCGATATTGATATCGTCAATTACCTCCGGTTTTCGGGCATAGATCATCACAGGGCCATTCTCCGCCAATAAATTAGCGATAGCTGTACCAAAACTTCCGGCACCAATCACTCCAACAGGTATTTTATCAGACATATTTTGAGAGCCCATAACCTTCCATTCTGTTGTGATAAAACAATAATAATTTTATATCCTGACTTATAATGGAGCCTTCCTCCGACTTCATCAACGGTTCTTTACTATGATAAATACCGATGTTCTTAATGCCGTGGTTGATAATATCAGCGACATCTCTATTCATATGATCCGCCAATTTTAATTGTCCCTGACGTTCCAATTGGCGTAATTGCTTCACTACTTTCTCCATCGACAAACTAAAGTTATCATAAGTGATCTCCCAATCTTCTTCCGGCGAACGCAACAAGGTAAACAGATCCGATTTTGGATTGGCTTTCTTTAAGAGTTCAAAGGCCACAAAAGCTACCACATGAGATGAAAAAACAACATTTCCCTGTTTGTATTTTTTGACCAATACATCTCCCAGCATGTGTGTATATTCCATTTCCCTTTGATGATCAGCCTTTAGCTCACCTCTTGAAGTAAAATACCTTCTGATATCTAAAGGATTATCGTGAAAATCCAGACTGTTGCCTTCTTCATCAGTTTTGTTGCCAAAAATATCAATTGGATCTCCTAATGATAGCGTGATATCAGAGCTTTTGGCAAAAGTCTGCCAGAAAAATTTATAGATCTTATAAAGACTGGAAAACTCATCATCAATGGTAATGTAGAATTCCTTTCCGGTTCTTTTTAAATGTTCTTCAATCAATGTTTTTGCTTCCAAAACGAAGTGATAGCTCATTGTTAGAGGTACGATAAAAATCTTCTTGGCTTCCCCACCGTTTTCCTCTGCTTGCTCAAAATGAACGCGTTGTGCTTCAACCACCGTACCCAATAATCCTAACTTCAATCGGGTTTCTATTGCCCCCGATCGAGATCTTGTGCCGCCAGGAAAAAATAAAGTATGAGCGCCATGTACGACATTGGTCTTAGAAAATGATTTGAGCGTTTCCAGATAAATTGGATTTTTTTTACGCCGATCGAGTTTGTAAGCACCCAAATTGCCCATAAAGAAGCCAAAGAATTTGGAGTTGAATAAGTTTAATCCAGCACCATATTGAAAGGCAGACAAACCTATTTTATCCATTCCAAAACCAATTAATATCGAATCGAGATTACTAAAATGCGTTGGCAATAGAATCAATGTTCCTTTTTGAGAAAGCTTTCTGATCTTTTCAATGGGTCCATCTACGGTTAAACGATGATCAACCGCTTCATTGGGTTTAATGATGCCGCGAATTCTTCCATTGGATGCGTTTAACATTCTTGAGAAAAAATGCGGTAAAATGATCTTCGCAAACTTATAAAACCTGGGATTGAAATTTCCGGTAATCTCAATAGTGTAACGTGTAACGATCTCTCGTAACAACTTTAAAGCTACTTGATTAGCATGCTCCTTATCTGTTTTAGCCGGATCACTTTCAAAAAGTTCTTTTTTGATATTGTCCCAAAACTTGGATTCATCCGGAGGATCTACTTTCCAAGCCTCATGTTTAATTCTGATCTTTTCCAGATAGAGCGTTCTTGCAATGATCTCACGAAGTTCTCCGGATTTGGGAAAAGCCTTCTCAATATTCAACATGGCATCTTCGATCACCTCTTCAATGATCTGATCCTTCTTCTTAGAAATTTTAAGAATGGGCCAATCAGTTACTTTTTGAACGGGTTCAAGCATTTCTCAGATCTTTTAATAATACTCCCAAAGTAATCAAATAAGTTATTGTTGTGAATCAAAGATGATAAATTATACCTTAAAATTGGCAAATAATATATACCAAATTAGAACACAAAAAGTGCATCTATTCTGTTAAAATAAAAGAAAAAGATTATAACTAGTAAAGATACTACCTATTCGCCTGGAAGTGTTGGCAAAGTATTAGGTGTTTGTTGAATAGGTGCTGTGCCTTGATCAGTAACGTTACCAATCTCAGGAAGTGCTTCTCCACCTTGATTTCTATTGATAAAAATAGCAGAAGACAAACTAAAAACCAATAAGGCAATTACCAAATACCATGTAGCTTTTTCCAAAATATCTCCGGTTTTTTGAACGCCCATAATGTTAGATGCTGCCCCTCCGAAACCGGCTCCTAATCCTCCACCTTTGGGATTTTGAACCAAAACCACTGCCATAATTAGTATGCTTACAATGATGATCAATACTGTTAAAAGAATATACATGATCTAACTGTTTTTAATTTTTTCTATTTGCGCCGCAAAGTAATTACTTTTTTCGGGATATTTCAAACTTAAAGCTTTATACATCGCAATTGCATCATTAATTTTACCCTGCATTAACATTATTTTAGCTAATGTTTCTGTTACCAAGCCGGTAGTCAGTTGAATACTGCCTTCAGCCAATTGATTAACGGTGGCATGTTCTTCCTCACTTAGATCCGAAGTTGAACTTTCATTTTGATCTTCCAATTCATTAATCTGATCATTTATTTCCGCTTCATATTTCACCGCAGCTTCCTGACGCTTGATCTCTTCATCTAACTCATTTGGATGATGATCAAAACTTACTTCATCATCCAAAAATGAAAGCCATTCCACAAAAGAATGTTCTTCATTGGATTTTTCCGGCAAACCTACTTCCTTTGTTTCTTCTGTCCTTATTACAACAGGTTTTCCAACCTTACTAATAGGAGGCTCTATAACTTTCTCTTCCTTTTGAATGGCATTATCTGATTTTACCAACTCCTTTTTTGAGGCTTTCTTCGGTTTCTTTTCAATGGATTTCTTTTCTGTATTGGCTTGTTCTACCTTTACATCCTCGGCGCTTTCCATTGGAACTTCAACATTCAAAAAGTGGTATAGTCTCTTGCGATCAGGACTATATAGCGCTGCATTTTTGAGTGTTTGCTGAAAATCATGGTGTTTTTGATCCTTGCATTTTTTGGCCAGCATAGCCCTGTACAAAGCTACATAAGGGTATTCTTGGATCAGTGATGTAAGATCTTTAATGGATAAATCTTGGTTAATATGGTCTGTTTTCAGCTCGATTGATTCATTATTGATATTGGAAAACGGAAATCGGAAGTTGGATACTTAATTACAAACTTCCTTTTCTATTTCCCTAATTCTTTCTTTACTTTTTACATTCCGTTTTCTGATAAAACAATTACCAATTTACGAAAGCTTTATTGAAAATACTTTCTGCAATCCTTTCGGATATAATGTCGATCAGATCATCTTCTACATCGGTTAAATTCTGAGTAGCATCAAAATTTTCGCCATCGGAAAAAGACTGGCTGAAACTTTGTTCCGGTACGATCACGTTGACATAATCCACCTGAATGACAATGGTTAATCTATTTTGCTCGGTTTCTTCCTGTCCGGAAATGGTGGCAGGATTAACATAATAGTCTTTAATGGAACCGGAAAGAATTACATCGCCGGTATTTGCATTAGCCAATTTCAGACGAGTACCGCCAACGATCTTATCCTGCAGTTTATCAATAAAAATATTGCTCAAAGCCGGTGCCTGAATGGGTGCCAAATTTGGAAAATTTCCGATGCTGACGGTTCTTACTTCCGGCGGAATACTAGCGCCAGTAAATTTGTAGATCTTACAAGAAGAAATGACCAGCAGCGTCAAGATAACAACACTAAGATATCTAAGCATGGATGTCATATTCCTTTATTTTTCTGTACAGCGTTCTTTCAGATATCTCAAGATCAAGAGCAGCATCCTTACGCTTTCCATTGTGTTTGATCAAAGCACGTTTAATGAGTTCCTTTTCCATATCGGCAATAGAGAGTGACTCTTCAATACTCTCTTCTTCATAGTGGTCGTCAGACTCTATCACAATAGGTGTACTTTCGGCATGTTCTGTTTTGCTTTCTATTTTGATCCCTTCATTGTAATGATGTAAGGCCGTACTTTCAGCTGCCACCGGCAAAGTAGTTTCTTTAAATACATCCGGGAGCTCACCATCAGGCAAATTGATGCTTTCTCCTTTCGCCATATTCAAAACAAACTTCTTCAATTCATTTAAGTCGGACTTCATATCGAAGAGCATTTTGTACAATAACTCTCGTTCCGACATGATGTTATCCTGACCATTTCTTTTTAGCATTGGCAATCGGTTACTTTCATGAGCATCCGGCAGATAACTCATTAATTCTTCCTTCGTGATAATCTTCGATTTGGCCAAAACGGATATCTGTTCTGCAATATTCTTTAGTTCTCTAATATTACCAGGCCAACTGTAATTCTCCAATAATTTAATGGCATCATCATCTAAGGCTATATTGGCAGCTCTGTACTTTTCAGCAAAATCAACACTGAACTTTCTGAACAACAAGTAAATATCTTCCTTTCTCTCTCTCAATGGAGGAACATGAATAGGCACCGTATTAAGTCGATAGTAAAGATCTTCTCTAAACTTTCCCTGTGCGACCAATTCAACCAGATTGACATTAGTAGCGGCGATCACTCTTACATCGGTTTTCAAAACATTAGATGAACCAACTTTGATAAACTCACCGGTTTCTAAAACCCTTAACAAACGAGCCTGAGTACCGATCGGCATTTCTCCGATTTCATCCAAAAAGATGGTCCCCTTATTAACTGTTTCGAAGTATCCTTTACGTTTATCCTGGGCACCGGTAAAAGCACCTTTTTCATGACCGAATAATTCAGAATCTATGGTTCCTTCCGGAATAGCACCGCAGTTAACGGCAATAAAACCCTCATGTTTTCTGGGACTTAAAGCATGCATGATATGTGAAAAAACCTCCTTTCCCACACCACTTTCTCCTGTTATTAATACCGATAAGTTGGTGGGAGCTACTCGTTCAGCTATTTTCAATGCATTGTTCAGTCCACGAGAGTTCCCGATAATCCCAAATCTCTGCTTTATCGCTTGTAATTCCATTTATAATTCTTTCTATCAGACCCTATCAGACCTGAAAGGTTTTTGAAACCTTTCAGGTCAGTTTCTCAGGTCATCTTTTAATTAACCGCTTCTCCTATTAAAGTTCCTCCCGTACAATCTGTAATTAACACATCTACATAATCACCCGGCTGGTGGTTTTTTTGAGGAAAAACAACCATTTTATATTGATCGTTTCTTCCGCAAAGATCGTTCTCTGATTTTTTTGAAAAACGTTCCACCAAGACAGTATGAACTTTGCCGATATCTCTTTTATTACCTTCTAAAGAATGTTGGTTTTGCAATTTGATGACTTCCGCCAATCGTTTTTTCTTCACTTCCAATGGTACATCATCTTCATATTTTCTGGCCGCCAAGGTCCCCGGTCGTTCAGAGTAATAAAACATATAAGACATATCGTACTTAACGATCTCCATCAAGCTCAAAGTCTCCTGATGATCTTCTTCTGTTTCACCACAAAAACCGGTAATAACATCAGCAGAGATACCACAATCCGGGATAATTCTTCTGATTGCTTCTACACGTTCCAAATACCACTCTCGGGTGTACGTTCTGTTCATTCGTTCTAAAACCACAGAACTACCGGATTGCACCGGCAGATGAATGTAGTTGCAAACATTATCATATTTGGCTACGGTATGAAGCACATCGTCAGTAATATCTTTTGGATGAGAAGTTGAGAATCGCACTCTCAGATTAGGATCTACTAAGGCCACTTTTTCCAGCAATTGAGCAAATGTGGTCTCGATTTCTCCCGCTTCATTTTTCCATTTGTAAGAATCAACATTTTGTCCCAATAAGGTCACTTCTTTATACCCTTTGTTTACCAAATCACGCGTTTCATTTACAATAGTTTCCGGATCTCTGCTTCGCTCTCTGCCTCTGGTAAAAGGAACAACGCAAAAAGAACACATATTATCGCAACCACGCATGATGGAAATGAATGCCGTGATACCATTTTGATTCAATCGAACCGGGTTGATCTCGGCATAGGTTTCTTCTCTGGAAAGTAAAACATTTACTGCCTTTTGTCCTCCCTTGGCTTCTGCAATAAGCGCCGGTAACGTTCTGTAGGCATCAGGACCTACGACCATATCCACTAACTTCTCTTCTTCGAGTAACTTTCCTTTCAATCGTTCGGCCATACAGCCCAAAACGCCCACCAGCAAATCCTTATTTTTTCGCTTTGCCTTTTTGAAAACCTGAATCCTGTTTCTTATGGTATCTTCCGCTTTCTCCCGAATGGAGCAGGTATTTAACAGTATAAGATCCGCCTCAAAATAATCATTGGTGACTCCATAACCATTTTCAGATAAGATAGAGGCTACGATCTCACTATCACTAAAATTCATGGCACAACCGTAACTCTCAATATAAAAGTGCTTTTGAATTGGTTTATGACTTAAAATATTTTTGGAAAGTGCTTCGCCCTGCTTGGATTCGTCTATGGTTTTTGCTAACACGTCATTGAATTCGCCCATCTGTAAATTATTGAGAAACAAAAGTACGTAAAAGGATGTCGAATGCCAATATGTCAGTTAAAATTTAAGGTTAATTGTGAAGTGTTTACTTAATCAAGAATAAAACTTTTTGTTGTCTTTGGCATGTTCTTTTAAAATAGATGCCGGTTCAAAGCGTTTGCCGTATTTTGACGCCAATTCTTCCATGATGGCTACGGCTTTGTTGGCTCCGATCGTATCAATATATCTGAACGGTCCTCCTAAGAAAGGTGGAAAGCCCAACCCAAAAACAGCTCCAATATCGCCATCTAGCGGACTTTCAATAATCCCTTCTTGTAAACAATAGGCTGCTTCATTTACCATCATCATGGCTGCGCGCATCTGTATTTCCTTATTGTCTAATTGTTTTCTGCTGTTTCCACCAAAAAAGCTATAAATATTGGAATCAACTTCACTTTTCTTTTTGCCTTTATCATCGTACTGGTAAAAACCCTTCTTGTTCTTTCTGCCTTTGTAACCGGCTTTACTCACTTCCAATAAAGTGTAGCTGATCTTCATTTCTCTGCCGGCACTTTCCAATGCTTTTTTCATGATATCTCCCGACATGATATGTGCTCCAACATCTATCCCCACTTCATCCATCAAAGTAACCGGACCTACCGGAAAGCCAAACAAGTTCATTTGCTTATCGATTTGTTTAATATCAGCTCCTTCGTCCAGCATCAACAAAGCTTCATTCATCATCGGTGCCAAAATTCGAGTCGTATAAAATCCGGGACCGTCATTCACTACAATACAAGTTTTCCCTTGTTGCTTTCCTACTTCGTAACAAGTTGCTACCACCCAATCTGCGGTTTTGTCTGTTTTAATGATCTCTAACAAAGGCATTTTGGGTACCGGAGAAAAATAGTGCATCCCAATGACCAATTCCGGTCGCTTTGCAGCTGCAGCAATTTCTCCAATGGGCAAGGCAGAAGTATTACTGGCAAAAATACACTCCTTTGTAGTGGCTTCTTCCACTTGAGCCAGTACTTTATGCTTCAAATTTATATCTTCAAAAACCGCTTCAATCACTAATTCTACATTTTGAAAGCCCTCATAAGATAATGTGGGTGCAATTCTCCCCAAGGTTTCCTGCATCTCCAAATCAGACATTGCCCTCTTCTTCACCCGTCTGTCAAAATTCTTATAAATGGTTTGATAGGCGGCAGAAAGTGTCTCATTATTGATATCTTTTAACAGCACATTGTAATCATTGGTAATGCTTACTTCTGTGATACCGGCACCCATGAAACCTGCTCCCAACATGGCAATATCTTTCACCGGCTTAATTAATGGCTGATCGTATGGATTTTTCTTTTTGTCCGTCATGGCAAAAAAGATATTGATCAACTGTTTGCTTTCGGGTCCTAACAGCAGCTTTTCAAAATGCTCCACTTCAGCAGCATATCCCTTTTTCTTACCTTTCAACCATCCTGTTTCTACACAATCAATGATTCTTTCCGGTGCGGGATAATTTCCATGGGTTTGTTTAGCTACTGTTTTTCTGGCTTGTTGAAACACAATTAAGGATAATGGCCCTTCAATGATTCTATCTTTTAAAGCTCTTTTGTCTTCTCTTTTAAATTTCTTTTTAGACAACGATAAAGCCATTTTTACCGCTGCATTGTGCAATGCACTTTTGTGCACCACCTGATCCACCAATCCTAATTTCTTAGCTTTTCCCGGAAAAATGTTCTTCCCGGTCAACATCATATCTAAAGCTGCTTGCAATCCAATTAACTCGGGCAACCTTTGCGTGCCTCCACCGCCGGGTAAAAGACCCAATTTTACCTCAGGCAAAGCTAGTTTGGTAGATTTATCATCTGAGCAAATTCTGGCGGTACACGCCAAAGCAATTTCTAATCCGGCTCCCAAAGCACTTCCATTGATAGCGGCAACAATCGGCTTTTTATTCTTTTCTATAGCCTCCAAAATGGCGTGTCCTTTCAGGGTAATAGGTGCCCAATCGCCTGGCTTTTTCACTTTTTGAAAGGCTTCAATATCCGCACCTGCAATAAAATCCTTCTTCTTGCTTCCTAAAACAATGGCTTTGATTGCGTCGTCTTCATTGATCTCCTTAAAAACCTGATCAAACAAATTGATTAATTCGGGTCCAACTTTATTGACCTTGCTATCTTTTTGATCCATCCAAATGGTTGCTACACCATTGTCACTCTTTTCAATCGTAAATAATTGATCCTTTGTCATGCTTATTGTTTTAAACTAAACCTGAAAGGTCTTTGAGACCTTTCAGGTTTGTTATGAATATAAGTTAAAATAAAACGAGCGGTAAAATACCGCTCGTCAATTAAAAGTCATTAATACTAATTATATCTTTCAATGATCATAGCATGTCCATGAGCACCGGCTGCACAAGCCGCAATCAAAGCATATTTCCCTTTTTCTTCCCTCAATCTATTGGCAGCAGTGGTAACAATTCTGGCACCGGTTGCACCAAATGACTGACCAATAGACAATGAGCCTCCCCAAGTGTTTAATTTATCAAAATTGATCTTACCTACCGCTTTATCGCGACCCAAGTTCTTTTTCGCAAATTCATCTGAAGCTAAACACTTCACATTCGCCAATATTTGTCCGGCAAAAGCTTCGTGAAATTCAATAACATCCATGTCATCTAAAGACAAATTGTTTTTCTTCAATACTTTGGAAATCGCATAGGTTGGGCCTAATAACAATTCATCATACAAATCAGAACCTGTAAATGTCCAATCAACGATCGTGGCTTTCGGCTTTAGACCTAATTCTTTTGCCTTATCCTCCGTCATGATCAGAATGGCACTGGCACCGTCTGTTAAGAATGAAGCATTAGCCGCTGTAATGGTTCCTACATTCTTATCGAAAGCAGGTTTCAAATGACTGATCTTTTCTGCAGTAGTATCGCCTCTAACGCCATTATCCTTTTCGATTGGCACAAAATCAGGCTTCAACATTACCGGCACGATCTCATCCTGTAGGTGGCCATCTTCATAAGCTTTTGCTGCCAATTGGTGTGATCGAGCGGCAAAATCATCTTGCTCTTCTCTGGTAACTTTATACGTTTGGGTTAAGATTTCACAATCTTTTCCCATCGTTCTTCCGGTAATAAACTCTGCCACAGCCGGTCTCTCCGGCATCAAATCTTTAATTTCAAGAGATGCTACGAATTTAGCTGTATCAACAGCACCTTTTAATTTTTGAGCATTAAATAGTTTTTTACGCATTTCCTTTCTAAAACCAATTGGCGTATCTGAGGTATTATCCACTCCTCCTGCAATGACCACTTCCGCTTGTCCTGCCATGATTTTTTCTACACCTGATGCAATGGCCTGATTGGCTGAAATACAAGCCTGCTTTACTGTATGTACCGGTGTTGTATTCGGCACACCCGCCATGATAGCAGCTTCTCTACCAACATTTTCTGTTTTGATATTGGAAATAACATTTCCATATACTACGTAATCCACTTCTGCAGGATCTAAACCTGTTTTATCTAACAATCCTTTGATCGCAAACTGACCTAATTGATAGGACATTAAATCCATATAAGCGCCACCGGATTTCAAAAATGGGGTTCTTACACCGTCAATAATTACTACTTTTTTACTCATGATATATTTATTTATGTTCGGTTGATCGAATTAATTCTACTGCTAATTTAACTCAATAACCAATGCATGCATTGGAAAAGTTCAATTATTACAATAATATAATGTCGAAATTGAAAGCATATAGGCCTATAGCTACATTGACTCTAAATAAAAAACGGATTAAGCATTTACTTAACCCGTTTCATAATCAATTATAAAAAACTATATTCCTTACTTCGCGACAGCTACTGCCCTTTTCTCTCGAATCACCGTTATTTTGATCTGTCCCGGGTAAGTCATTTCATCTTGAATTTGCTGACTGATCTGGAAAGATAGATCATCTACTTCCTTATCCGTTACTTTACTGCTTTCTACAATCACACGTAATTCTCTTCCTGCTTGTATGGCATATGCCTTCTGAACGCCTTTGTAGGCCAGTGCTAAATTTTCTAAATCTTTTATCCTGTTCAGATAACTTTCCATGATCTCTCTACGAGCACCCGGACGTGCACCTGAGATAGCATCACAGGCCTGAATAATCGGCGAAATGAGGAATTGCATTTCCATTTCATCGTGGTGTGCTCCTACTGCATTGACAACGGCAGGATGTTCTCCATTTCTTTCACATATCTTAGCGCCTAAAAGTGCATGCGACAATTCAGGATCGTCACCAACTTTTCCGATATCATGCAACAAACCGGCACGTTTAGCCAGTTTTACATTCAATCCAAGTTCAGAGGCCATTATAGCACATAGGTTAGCCACTTCTCTGGAGTGTTGCAATAGATTTTGTCCATAGGAAGAACGGAACTGCATCTTTCCAACCAATCTGACGATCTCGGGTTGTAAACCGTGTACGCCCATATCAATCACGGTACGTTCGCCAATCTCCATGATCTGTGCTTCCATCAGTTTAGTCGTTTTGGCCACTACTTCTTCAATTCTTGCAGGATGGATTCTACCATCCGCCACTAGCTTCACCAATGACAATCGGGCAATCTCTCTTCTATAAGGATCGTAACCTGAAATAATAATGGCTTCAGGAGTATCATCTACAATGATCTCTACACCGGTTGCAGCCTCCAAAGCTCTGATGTTACGACCTTCTCTACCAATGATCTGACCTTTCTGATCATCACTTTTAAGGTTAAAAACAGACACTGAATTTTCGATAGCATTTTCAGCTGCCGTTCGTTGAATGCTTTGGATGATCAACTTTTTAGCTTCCTTGTTGGCTTTTAATTTAGCTTCATCAAC
>JAGQYH010000249.1 GCA_020436175.1 Bacteroidota bacterium | reverse complement strand
CTTATTGTTCGATTCTAGAGAGAAGTTTGAATCGGGAACGGGTTGGCCAAGTTTTACACAGCCGGTGAAGGAGAATGCTATTCAATACAAGAAGGATACTTCTTATGGCATGGTTAGAGTAGAAGTGATGTGTAATGTTTGCGATGCACATTTAGGGCACGTTTTTCCGGATGGTCCGCCGCCCGGAGGATTGAGATATTGTACGAATTCAGCTTCTTTAAAGCATATTGACGATTAAGTATGCAGTTGAGCATTCAATTACAAGTTGCTCCGGAAGTTGCAGCTGATCAACAAGCTGTTAGGCGTACGGTTGCTCAAAAGGCCGGTGTAGCGTTGAATAGCATTCATTATATTGAAATTGTAAAACGATCTATTGATGCCAGAAAGCGCGCGGTGAAGATCAACTTGACCGTAAAGATATTTGTAGAGGAAGATTATACTGCACCCAATATTGAGCTACCGAATTATCCTAATGTCGATAATAAAGAACCGGTAGTTATCATCGGTGCAGGTCCGGCGGGTTTGTTTGCAGCATTGAAGTGTATTGAATTAGGAAAAAAGCCGATCGTGGTTGAACGCGGTAAAGATGTGAAAGCGCGAAGAAGAGATCTGAAAGCTATCAATATTGATCATATCGTTAATGAAGATTCTAATTATTGCTTTGGAGAAGGTGGTGCCGGAACGTACTCGGATGGCAAGTTATATACCCGATCCAAAAAGAGAGGGGATGTCAATCGTATATTGGAATTACTGGTTGGTTTTGGAGCAACCAAAGATATTATGATTGATGCGCACCCACACATAGGTACCAACAAACTTCCGGCAATCATTCAAAAAATTCGGGAGTGTATTATTGCTAATGGCGGAGAAGTATTATTCAACACTAAATTGGAAGATATCGAATTGAAAGGCAATGAAGTTTGTGGTATAATTACTGCATCCGGTGATTCCATCAAAACTAAGAAACTGATTTTAGCTACCGGACATTCCGCGCGGGATATATTCGAATTGTTGCATCGAAAGAAAATTCAAATTGAAGCCAAGCCATTTGCTTTAGGGGTAAGAGTAGAGCACAGTCAGTTGCTCATTGATCAAATTCAATACAGTTGCCAAACGAGAAGTAAATATTTACCACCTTCACCCTATAGTATTGTTAAACAAGTGAATGGGAGAGGAGTATATTCTTTTTGTATGTGTCCGGGTGGCGTGATTGCACCTTGTGCCACTAGTCCGGGAGAAATTGTTACCAATGGTTGGTCACCATCTAAAAGAGATCAGCCAACCGCCAATTCCGGAATTGTAGTGTCCTTGTCTCTAAATGATTTTAAACCATTCGAAAAGTTTGGCCCGTTGGCAGGGGTCGAATTTCAAAAGCAGGTGGAGCAAAGCGCTTGGAGAGTAGGCGGACAAACACAAAGGGCTCCAGCACAGCGACTGGTTGATTTCACACAAGGAAAATTGTCAAAGGATTTGCCGGTTACTTCTTATAAGCCAGGCATTACATCGGCTAAATTGGAAGATGTCTTACCGGGTTTTATCAATACCACCTTACAAAAGGGCTTTGTAGAATTTGGCAAAACCATGAAAGGCTTTATGACCAATGAAGCCGTAGTGCATGCCCCTGAATCCCGTACATCTTCGCCGGTAAGGATTCCCAGAGATGCCGAAAGTCTGGAACATATTCAGATCAAAGGCTTATACCCATGTGGTGAAGGCGCAGGTTATGCCGGAGGTATTATCTCGGCAGCTATTGATGGTGAAAAATGTGCAGAAAAATGTGTTGCAGCCATGCGCAAAGATTAACTTATGGCACTCGCCTGAAATCCCGGATAAAATATAATGGCATCATCTCTGGTTTTTAATTGCTCAAATTCCAAAGTCATTTCGTCGATGATGTCTTGAGTAACATAACCGGCTTCCAGCAATTGTTCACTACCACTAAGCAACAGATCATATAAATAATTTGCCATAATGATTCTTTTAATTGGATCGCGCAGGTCGTGGAATTGAGCAATTTGTCGTACTTCAATATTTTTGAATCCTGCAACCGTTAAGTGATAACCCAGTTTAACACCGGCCACAGTGTCGCCACCGCTTTCATCTTGCAAACGATTATAGGCTTGCCAATAACGAGTTATATTAGGAAGGGAAGGCTGAATATACCATCCTCTATTATATACCTCTGATAAATATATCGGGCTATTGGGTTGTAGATTATTTTTTACGGCTTTCAAAATATCAATGGGATGGTTAACATGTTCCAGTACCCAGGTAAAGAGTGCACCATCCGGCAATTCTTTTGGGTTTAAATGAAGTTCGGAGGCATCGCCCACTATCAATTGAAATCTTCCTTGAAAGGCATGCAAATTATGACCGGCTTTTTCAATTTGACTGCCATCAATATCAATTCCGGTAACTTTTAGATTCGGATACTTTTTGAGCAACAACTTCAAATGAGCACCTACACCACATCCTACTTCCAGTACATGGGTGCATTTAGAAAAGTCAATGTTTTGATAAAGCATGGATTCCAGAAAATCACTTTGACTAAGTAATCTTTGTCTTTCTCTTTCCGTATAACCATGTAAATATTTTTGCTTCGACATTTTTGAAATTTAGCTTAAATTAATCTCCAATCTGAAATAGGATAAAGGTTAAACGTACATAAAAAGTTTCGATGAGAAAGTTAAATATACTTGTTGATGGTAAAGATTGGCATTGTTTTAATGTGTCAGATGATCAAGTGGAGATAAAAGTTAAAGGTAAATGGTTTAAGGCAGATAAAAAGGATATTGAAGTAGAACTGGAAGTATTTAAACCGGATAAAGGAAAAGGTTATTTACTGTATAGCTACAAGCATAAGAACAACCGGAGTCGTGAATTCTTATTGGTAGACGGTTACACTGACGAGCGTTTGGTGGAGGCTATTAAGAATTTGGATATTTTGGAATCAGAAAGAATATTAACCGAGTTGCTTCAACCTTTCGGATATGATCGTTAAATTTTATCGCAAAGTTTTATGAAAAAATTACAATAACCGGCTCTTACTAGAAGTAAACAATCTTTTGATGTGCTGATGTACGAATATGTAAATAGGCAGATGGAGTTTGTTTCGAATCTTTAGTAAAAGAGAAAGCATTGAGAAAAAATGAGTTGTTAGATGTAACTTTTCAATTAGCCTTAGAATTAGTTGAATATTGTGAGCGATTAGAATCGGATAAAAAGTATGTTATTGCTAGGCAACTTTTAAAATCCGGAACTTCTATAGGGGCAAATGCCAGAGAGGCGCAAGGAGCTGAGAGTAGAGCTGATTTTGTTCATAAACTAAAAATTGCATACAAGGAAGCTGAAGAAACAAGATATTGGATTGAAATATGTCAAACTTCCAATAGTTATGCTAATCCAAAATCAGAATTGATAAAATTGTTAGAGTCTAGTATAAAACTTCTTGGTAAAATCATTTCGAGCACAAAACATTCCCGGTTTTAATGATTTTTTTCATCTACACATCTACACATCTACACATCTACACATCTACACATCTACACATCTACACCATATACATGCTTTCGTCTCTTGCTTCTAAAAGACTTTTACCC
>JAGQYH010000248.1 GCA_020436175.1 Bacteroidota bacterium | reverse complement strand
CCTTACTTCGTAACCAATGCTGAAAAAATGGAGTGTGTATTGGAGAATCCTTACATTTTGATCTTTGATAAGAAGATTTCTAACATGAAGGATTTACTTCCGATTTTAGAGAAATCTGTTCAAACAGGTAAGCCTTTATTAATCATTGCTGAGGATGTTGACAGTGAAGCGTTGGCTACTTTAGTAGTAAACAGATTAAGAGGTTCTTTAAAAATTGCTGCTGTTAAAGCTCCGGGATTCGGAGACAGAAGAAAAGCTATGTTACAAGATATTGCCATCTTAACCGGTGGTGAAGTAATCTCTGAAGAATTAGGATATAAATTAGAAGATACTGATATCACTCAGTTAGGTGTTGCAGAAAAAGTAGTGATTGATAAAGACAACACTACAGTGGTAAATGGTGCCGGTAAGAAAACAGATATCAAAGCAAGAGTGAACCAAATTAACGCTCAAATTGCTACCACAACTTCTGATTATGACAAAGAAAAATTACAAGAGCGTTTAGCGAAGTTGAGCGGTGGAGTAGCTGTATTGTATGTTGGTGCTCCAACTGAAGTAGAAATGAAGGAGAAGAAAGACAGAGTGGACGATGCTTTACATTCTACAAGAGCTGCCGTTGAAGAAGGAATTATTCCTGGTGGAGGAACTGCCTTGTTGAAAGCAGAAGCTGCTTTGGCAAAGGTGAAACCTGCTAATGAAGATGAGCAGATCGGAATTGATATTGTAAGAAAGGCTTTAGAAGCCCCGTTGAGACAAATTGCAGAGAATTGCGGTTTGGAAGGCTCCATCGTTATCTTCAATGTAAAATCCGGCAAAAAGGATATTGGATTCAATGCCAAAACTGAAAAGTATGAGGATTTAGTAAAGGCCGGTGTTATTGATCCAACCAAAGTAACAAGAGTAGCATTGGAGAATGCAGCATCTATTGCCAGTATGTTATTGACAACAGAAGCTTCCATTGCTGATAAAGAAGAAGAAGGACCGGCAATGCCTCCGATGGGTGGTGGAATGCCAGGTGGAATGGGAGGAATGATGTAGTCAACCTCCATTCAAACATTACAAGACCTGAAAGGTTTTTAAAACTTTTCAGGTCTGACTTACAAAACCTTTCAGGTCTAAGTTAAAAAGGTCGAACATTTTGGTGTTCGACCTTTTTTATTGCTAAAGAAATAATTATTACAATTTATAAAAACAAATATATAAAAAATAAACAAATAAATAATAGAGAGAAGTATTGTCTAATAAAAATAATATCATAATATAGCAGTATAAACTGCGAATATGTTCTTGAATAAAAATATATCAAATTTATTATATACTGAAACCATTTCAGATGAAGGAAAGGTGGCTAAGGAATACGAAAGTATTTTTAGTTTTTTCGGAGAAATGGGAATTGATCGATATAGAAAGATCAATGAATATGTCAGTAAATCGTTGATCAATCAAGGCGCCAGCTACATTGTTTATGGTAAAGACAACACAAAGAATAAATCTGTTTTGCCCTTTGATTTGATTCCAAGATTGATCCTAGCTCATGAATGGGAAAGGTTGGAAAAAGGACTCATTCAGAGAAACACGGCTTTGAATCTATTTTTAAAGGATGTTTACGGCCAGCAGCAGATATTAAAGGATAAAATTTTGCCGGTTGATTTGATTTTGGGCAACCCGGAATTCAATAAGCAAATGATGAATATTAAACCTTCGGGTGATGTATATTGCCATATCTGCGGTACAGATATTATCAAATGCGGACCGGATGAGTTTTATGTGTTGGAAGATAATCTACGCAACCCTTCTGGTGTGAGTTATGTGTTAAGCAATAGGAATGCACTAAAAAAAGTAGCCGGAGAGTTGTTCAGAAAATCAAATGTAAGGAGCGTAAAAAATTACATTGATGAATTGCTGAAAATGCTTAGATCGGTCGCCCCGCAAAACCAGGATAATCCCACCATGGCCATTCATACACCGGGACCTTACAACAGTGCCTATTTTGAACATGCATTGTTGGCGCGAAGCATGGGTGTAATGTTGGTTGAAGGCTGCGACTTGTTTGTAGATAACAACTTTGTATATGTTAAAACGATCAATGGTCCACAGCGATTGGATGTAATTTACAGACGTATTGATGACAGCTTCTTGGATCCTACAGTTTTTGATAAGAATTCATTGATGGGCGTTCCGGGAATTATCGGTGCATATCGAGCTGGGAACGTTACTATCATTAATGCGCCGGGTTGTGGCATTGCAGATGATAAAGGGATTTATGCTTATGTACCGAAGATCATCAAGTACTATTTGAAAGAAGATGTCATCCTCAATAATGTGAAAACTTATCTATGTGCCAAGGATGAAGACTGGAATTATGTAAAAGACAATCTTCACAAATTAGTGATTAAGCCGGTAAATATGTCGGGCGGTTATGGCATCAGCATCGGTAACGCTCTAACCGAAGATCAATTGACTGATCTTAGAAAACAAGTGGCTAAAGATCGAAAGAATTACATTGCTCAGCCTATTATGCATTTATCTGCACACACCACCTACATTGAAGAACAACAGAATTTTGAGCAAAGACACATTGATCTTAGAACTTATACTTTATTAGGTAAAGGTGGTGCATTTGTGTTACCGGGAGGTTTATCCAGAGTGGCACTTAAAAAGGGAAATTTAGTAGTGAACTCTTCGCAAGGAGGAGGAAGTAAGGATACTTGGGTTTTGAAAAATTAAGAACATGCTAGCAAGAGTCGCAAATTATTTATTTTGGTTGGGAAGATATGTTGAAAGGACAGAGCATACCGCTCGATACTTAAAAGTACAGTACTTTTCATCGTTGGATGATCCTTTAAAAAATAATAAGAATAAGAATTTACAATCGGTATTGGAAATGGTTGGTATTCCCTACATGAAAGATTCCCTTAGTGAAGATTATGTATTGGATAATGTGGCGTTGAATATGGAAAACACCAATTCCATCATCTCCACGATGTATTGCACGATGTCGAATGCCAACAATGCAAGAGATGCATTATCGTTAGAGCTATATGAAGTGATCAGTAAGTTTTATTACTACGTAGAGAATTATTCTGCTGATTATTTAAAGTCATCCGGACTCTACGATTTTACGCAAAGCATTATTGAGAATACGGCCATTATCAGGAATTTTATCGACAGTACTTTGTTGCATGATGAGGCGTGGGCGTCTATAAGGTTGGGCATCCATTTGGAAAGAGCCGTGCAAGTTGGAAGAATCGTGAAAGCGATTGAAAACCAGATATTACAAGTAAATCCATCTGATCAAAGTTATAATCTGTATATCGATTATTACAAAGATGTTTTATTGAGAAGCTTGGAAGCGGAAGTGATGTACAATAAGTTTTATCAAGGCAATACAACAGAAGGCAGTATATATGAGTTTACCATTTTAAATGATCTCTTCCCAAGGTCTATATATTATAACATCAGAAAATCAGTAGACATTTGCGACACCTTATTCACCAGTGCAGTTAAGGATGACCCGTTGAAATTCAGGATCAACAAAATGGCAGATGAATTCAAATATACCTTGTATTCGGATTTTAAAGACAATCACATGAATTTCCTGAAGAACACTATATTCAAACTTGAATTTATAACTTATACACTTGAAAAAGATCACCTCTCACTCTAAGGAAACTAAGATTTATAATA
>JAGQYH010000247.1 GCA_020436175.1 Bacteroidota bacterium | reverse complement strand
TAAACGGGACGCCCAAATAGGTTTCAAAGACGTAATTCATCACGTACTTTATTCGATTATTAATCTGTGGAATGTAGATAAGTGACACCTTATGTTAAATGAGTTTTGACTATTTTTAATCCACTAAATTAGTTAAATTGTCGTACCAAATTGTGCTTCCTCAATTTGAAGGTCCATTCGACCTTTTGCTTTTCTTTATTGAGAGAGATGAGTTGGATATTTACGATATTCCGATCTATAAATTGACCAATGATTTCCTTGCCTATGTGAGACGCATGGAAGATTTGAATGTTGAGTTGGCCAGTGAATTTATCTTAGTTGCCGCTACCTTGATGAGAATAAAAGCAAAAACTTTATTGCCCAGAAAGGAAGTGGATGCAGAAGGAAACGAAATTGATCCTAGAGAGGAACTGGTTCAAAGATTAATAGAGTACAAAAAATATAAAGCGGTTGTTTCAGACCTCCAGGAAATGGAAGAAAACAGACAATCATTACACTCCAGAGGTAATATATTAAAAGAGCAGAAAAGTTTAAGTCAGATCAATTCTGTAGAAGCTGAATTAGAATCTGTAAACTTATATAAATTAATGAAAATCTTTCAACGTGTTGCCGAACGTTATCAGGACAGAAATCTAAAATTACAGCATACAATCGTTAAATACGACTATACGATAAAGAAAAGTAAAGTTTATATTTTAGACATTGTAACTACTAAGAAAAAAGCTAATTTTTCTGACCTTTTTGACATTTGTGAGAACCGAATTCATGCTGTATTTACCTTATTAGCCATTTTAGAAATGGTACAGCTCAGAGAAGTGGAAATGCAAGTAGGGGAAGGATATAATAATTTTTGGCTGAAGGCCGTCGCTTAAGGCAAATCCATCTACTTTAATGTTTTCCAAGAGTGCAGTGATTGCTCAAAATCTGCCTGCCATAGCTCTCTTTTATGATTAAACATCCATCCGGAATAGTGGTAAACATGTTCGCCGTTTTTGATGACAGACAACACATAAAACATTCGTTTATCTTGTAAAATGCCGGTTAAAAATTGGGTATGATATTTATACCCATTTAAATTATAGGTGCTATCTTGTTCCACCCTGGGATCGAGTAAATTAGCCTGTAATAGCTGACTTAAAGAATCCAATAGGAAGGCCGGCTCGCTATTGGTAGTCATCTCTCGCATAAACATATAAGTGTCTCTGTATCCGTTTTTCACTTGAAACTCTGCACCCGAATATACATATGGCGTTTTACGCATATAGGGAGGATATTGAATCTCCCACTCATCACTGTAGGTATAGGTTTTAAAGATGTCGCCATAGTCGCAGGCGATAATTATCCCAAAAACAATTGTTAGACTTAAAATGATATTCTTAATCTTCATCGATACACTATTGATCAACAAAGTTCGCAGAATTCTATAAATATTTGAAATAATCACAACTTCAAATCCTCTAAAAATCACAAAGATGTCCATTTTCCTTTAACCATCGTTCTTTCGATTTGTAATTCGGCATGAATTGCGAGACCAATGACCAAAATTTTACAGAATGATTCATTTCCTGTAAGTGACACAATTCATGCAAAATTACATACTCAATCACATCAATAGGAGCCAATAGTAAACGCAATGAAATGTTGATATTTCCTTTGACACTACAACTTCCCCACCTTGAGTTTAAGTATTTTAATTGAACTGAATTTAATGATTTATTGATAGTTTTATCGTTAATTCTAGATACAAGATTAAATACTTTAAGTTTATATTGCTCTTGAAAGATCTTAATGAGCATTTTTGCAACATTCTTATTGATTTGCTCGACTTGATACTGATTAAAATTACCTGTAAAGGCTATAGTGTAATTTGAATAATCCACTTTAGCTCTCATCCTTTTTTCCATTGAATCTGAATGAAACGCTAAAGACCAATGATCATTCATTACTGTAATGGATCGGTCATTCCAATAATCCTTATCCAGATGTTGTTTGTTGTAAATATCCTTTTTACTCAGCCTAACAGTCGCCCAATCCAATAGTTTCTTTAACTCCTTTTGCCGATCTGATTGGCTTAAATAGTTTGGCAAACGCACATTGATCTTGTTTTTCAACAAAGAGATCCTGCTTCCTTTACGCCTTTCAACATAAATATGGATTGGCACATTAAAACCTGACAAATGCACAACTTGCTTCGCAGGCACAGGCGGAACAGACTTATTCTGCTTAAATAGTAACATCAATAACCCTATCTTTGAGCACTAAAATAGTACAGAGTTTATGAATCTTCTCAAAACCTATCTAGCTAAATATCAACTTCAATTTTACTGGGCCTGTCTCAATAGTACCTTAAATAAAATATTGGATCTGATGCCACCTATAATTGTGGGTTGGTTAGTGGATAGTTTAAGTGGAAATATTCCTTCTTTTCTGAATTCTAATGGTCAAACCAGTGTAAAAGAAGTTATATATATTGTAATTGTATTGACGACAATTATCTTTTTACTGGAAAGTTTTTTTGAATGGCTATTCGATAGAGGATTTAGAAGGATCGCACAAAACATACAGCATGATGTTCGACTGGATGTTTACAATAAAGTTCAAAGTTTACCGCAATCTTATTTTGAAAATAATAGATTAGGCAATATTCTGGCCATTTTAAACGACGATATCAACCAACTGGAACGGTTCTTAAACGAAAGTTTCAATGAAATTCTCCAAATGTTCGTGCTTTTCATTTTTGCTTCTATTGCTTTGTCTTCTTTGTCTTGGGAGTTAGCATTGGTTGGTATGGCGCCCATTCCATTGATCATTGGAGGTAGCTTGCTTTATCAACAGTTGATTGCTCCCCGCTATAAGAAAATGAGAGACACCATTGGTATTTTGAACAGTAGACTGGAAAATAATGTATCCGGAATTCAGGTAGTAAAAATGTTCAATGCTGAAGAATTCGAATCAAACAGAGTAGAAGAGGCTTCCGCCACTTACAAAAATGACAACTACAAGATCATTGATATCAATGTTGCCTATATTCCATTGATCAGAATTTTTATTACCGCCGGATTTGCCCTCGGTTTACTACTGGCCGCTTTATGGGTCATTCAGGATAATGGCAAAATGAGTTTAGGAGGTATTGCCTTATATGCCATGTTGGTTCAACGATTATTGTGGCCGGTAACGCGATTAGGGAAGATATTTGATGATTTTGAACGCTCCCGAGCCAGCGTCAGAAGAATAGAGGGTGTTTTATCAGAAAAAGAAGAGCCACATTCCAACAACCAATTGCCATTAACGATTCCATTTCAACTTATTGAAGTTAAGAACTTGAATTTTGCCTACAAAGTAGAAAATATCGTATTGGAAAACATCAATTTTCATGTCAAAATGGGCACTTCTTTAGGAATTGTTGGCCCTACCGGTGCGGGCAAAACAACCTTAATCAAACTGTTAACCAGATTGTATGAAGTAGATAGCGGTCAAATTTTGATTGACGGACGAGATCTCTCTGATATTGATCTGAAAGAATGGAGAAGTCAAATTTCAATTGTCAATCAGGATGCTTATTTGTTTCACGGAAGCATTAAAGAAAATATTGCTTATGGTCAGCCCGACATTCCAATGGAAGACATTGAAAAAGCTGCAAAAATGGCTCACTTACATGACTTCGTTGGCACACTTCCCGATAAATACGA
>JAGQYH010000246.1 GCA_020436175.1 Bacteroidota bacterium | reverse complement strand
AAAGAGGAAAACTATTGGCCCGTGAACGACTGGAACTGGTATTGGACAAAGACAGTCCGTTTCTTGAACTTTTGCCTTTGGCCGGTATGGAAAAACGAGGCGGATTTGGTGCCGGCGGTACAAATGTTTCAGGAATTGGTTTGGTGGCCGGAAAACTATGCATGATCAATTCTAATGTGGGCACCAGAAAAGGTGGGTCCATTGATCAGGCAACTACTTTTAAGGCTTTAAGATTGGGCGACATCGCAAGAGAAAACAGACTGCCAACCATCAATTTAGTGGAAAGTGGTGGAGCGAACTTACCTGATCAGGATAAAATATTCAATTATGGTGGTGAAAGTTTCAGGGAAATTACGCGACGTTCTAAAATGGGACTCACCACTATCTCTGTAGTTTTTGGAAACGCCACCGCCGGCGGAGCTTACGTGCCGGGCATGTCAGACTTCTCTATCTTTCAAAAAAAGGCGGCAAAAGTATTTTTGGCCGGTCCTCCATTGGTAAAAATGGCCACCAACGAAATTGCCACCGATGAAGAATTAGGTGGTGCAGAAATGCATAGTAGAATTTCCGGTGTTTCCGATTATTTAGCGGAAGATGAATTAGACGGTATAAGAATTGCCCGAGAAATCATGGAAATTGTAGATGCGGGCAAACCGCACTTCTATCCTACTGAACCTATCGAAGAGCCGCTTTACGATGCCGAAGAAATTTTAGGCGTGGTACCACCCAATATCAAAACACCTTTCGATATGCGTGAATTGATCATACGTGTAGTAGATGGTTCTAAATTCAGTGAATTCAAACCTGAATATGGTAGTACATTGGTAACAGGATGGGCAAAGATACATGGCTATAAAGTCGGTATTATTGCCAATAATGGTGTGATATTTTCCGAAAGTGCCAACAAAGGGGCCCAATTCATTCAACTATCCAATAAAAATAATATCCCGCTCATTTTCATGCAGAATACCACGGGTTTTATGGTAGGCAAATCGTATGAAGAAGGCGGTATCATTAAAAACGGCGCTAAGCTCATCAATGCTGTGTCTAACAGTGAAGTACCACATATTACTTTAATGACCAGCAATTCATACGGCGCCGGTAACTACGGTATGTGTGGTCGCTCTTATGATCCTAGATTCCTTTTCGCCTATCCTAATTCAAAAGTAGGTGTGATGGGTTCTGAGCAATTAGCAGGTGTGATGGAGATCGTTCAAAGAGCTTCGGCCAAATCACTTGGGATAGAATACAATGTAGAGCAAGGGGAAATGATGAAAGCCATGTTGGTGAAGGAAGCAGAAGCCCGATCATCAGCTTGGTATGCTACCTCAGAACTATGGGATGACGGCGTATTAGATCCGAGAGAAACCCGAAATTATCTGGGATTTTCTTTAGCCATATTATACAACCAACCCATCAAAGGAGCCGACGGATTTGGCGTATTTAGAATGTAGAATGTTAAAGGTTAAACTCAATTACAAAAGTCAAAAGTTTCAAAAAATAAAATAATGGCATCATCAACCATACAACCCATAACTTCCATCTTAATTGCCAACCGTGGAGAAATCGCGGCTCGGATCATTCGTACCTGTAAAAAAATGGGGATCAAAAGTATCGCCGTTTTTTCCGATGCCGATAGAAAGGCTCCATTTGTAAAAGCAGCCGACAGCGCAGTGTTTATTGGAGAAAGTAATCCGGCTCAATCTTATCTGGATATTGATAAAATTATTGACACAGCAAAGAAAGTTGGCGCTTCGGCCATTCATCCGGGCTATGGATTTCTTTCCGAAAATGTCCATTTTGCTAAAAGATGCGCCAAAGAAGGCATCATTTTCATAGGTCCGAACCCAAAAGCCATTGAGGCGATGGGATCTAAATCGAATGCCAAGGCGTTAATGGAAAAACATCAAGTGCCAGTTGTTCCGGGATATAAAGGTAAGGATCAAAGTCTGGAAACACTGACCAAAGCTGCCAATGACATAGGTTACCCTGTGCTTTTAAAAGCCGTTGCCGGTGGTGGTGGTAAAGGCATGAGAATTGTAAAAGATGAAAAAAATATTGAAAAAGCGATTCAAGCTGCACAACGCGAATCAAAAAATGCCTTTGGCGACGACGAGCTCATCGTAGAAAAATATATTGCTTCCGGCAGACATATTGAGTTCCAGATTTTTGGAGATCAACACGGTAATGCCATCCATTTATTAGAAAGAGAATGTACTATCCAACGACGTTATCAAAAAGTAATTGAAGAAAGTCCGTCTCCGGTTTTGGATGACGACTTAAGAACAGCCATGGGCGATGCTGCCGTAAAGGCGGCTAAAGCCTTGAACTACGACAATGCCGGAACCGTAGAATTCATTTTTGATGATAGCACCAAAAACTTCTATTTTTTAGAAGTAAATACCCGACTTCAGGTGGAACATCCAGTGACAGAAGAAATTACCGGTTTGGATCTGGTACAAATGCAAATTGAATCTGCACAAGGATTGCCATTGGCTATTGAACAAAATGACGTTAAAGGAAATGGTTATGCCATCGAATGTCGATTGTATGCTGAAGATGCAAACAATGACTTCTTACCCGTTACCGGAAAGATTGTAAAATTTAACTTTCCTGAAGTAGATGGATTGAGAATGGAGGCAGCGATTGAAAGTGGTTCTGATATTTCTGTATTCTACGACCCAATGATCGCGAAGATCATCGTTTGGGATAAAGAACGATCCGCAGCCCACCGCAAGATGGCCTACGTTTTGAAACATTTGGTCTGCCTTGGCATTGTCACCAATCAATCCTTTTTACAAACCATTGTTGAGCACCCTGATTTTAACAAAGGGATTTACGACACTCATTTTATTGAAAAGAAGATAGATGTCACACCATTATCCGTTAAGTCACAAAGCTCAATTGCCCTATCCGGAATTGCAGCCACCTTATCTGCCTGGCAAAGAAGAGATGAAAAGCGACATTTGCTAAGAAGTCTGCCTTCCGGATGGAGAAGCAACTTTTATCAACCACAACAGGAAACGTATAGTATTGGCGAGGACGAAATGTTAGTGACTTATCGCTTTCAACAAAATAGTTTTTCATTTTCTATTGGTGATTCTACTTATCAAGTAAATCTCATCGGTAAAGAAAATGATACATTAAGACTCGAAATTGATGGCATCCAATACCATTTTGTGGTCGTACAGAATGGCAACCATTTTTTCATTCAAAATGAGCAGACCGGCAATATTACTTTACAACAAAAGGATAGATTCCCCGAAAAGGCCGTAGAAAAGGTAAAAGGCGGATACACGGCACCCATGCCTTCACAAATCATTCAGGTACTAGTGAAAGAAGGTCAGGCGGTAAAAGCCGGAGAAGGATTAATCGTGTTGTCCTCCATGAAAATGGAAAGTACATTGGAGGCCAATGAAGATGGCACTATAGAAGAAATTTATGTGGAAGCAGGCGGCAATGTGGAAGCCGGATTTTTACTGTTGAAAATGAAGTAGAAGTCACCTTTTGGCGAAACAATAAGCCTTAGTTTTACGTTTAGAAAACTAAAGATGTCAAAATCACTTCAACATAAAAGAGATTCATTCTACCATTATTTAAAAGCAATAGTTTTTTCTTTCATCACTATCTTTGCTGTGGCTCAATTTTCCTCTTTTTTATTGCCAACAACCACGCATCAAGGCATGGAAATGATAATGACT
>JAGQYH010000245.1 GCA_020436175.1 Bacteroidota bacterium | reverse complement strand
CCAGGAATCAATGCTGCGACTGCTCAGGTGCCTTTTGGTAAGTCGGCTAGTATTTCTTATCTGTTATTGCACAAAACGTTTGAAGATGTGTTGCTGGAGTTGAAAAAGATATGCCACGATCGTACCAAGGTGATCGTTTCGTATTACAACCACAGTTGGGAGCCTTTAATCAATTTGGCTGAACTCATAGGATTGAAAAAGAAAAGTCCGGTGCAGAATTGGTTATCGCAACAAGACATCAGCAATTTATTGTATCTCTCCGGCTTCGAGACTTTTAAATCGAAGAGAAGAATGATCATTCCTGTTTGGATCCCGATCTTATCCTGGTTCTTCAATAAATATGTAGCCAACTTGCCTTTCTTTAACCGATTTGGTCTAAGCAAATTTGTTTTTGCCAGAAGAATGGCAATTAAATCCAGTTCGGATGTGGCTGAAAAATATTCTACGACTGTCGTTATTCCTGCCAGAAATGAAAGTGGCAATATCGAAGATGCGATCTTGCGACTTCCGAAGTTTGGGAAGCATGTAGAAATCATTTTTGTTGAAGGCAATTCCACAGACGATACCTGGGAGAAAATTCAGGCCATTCAGGCAAAGTATAAGGATACGCATGACATTAAGATCACTCAACAAGAAGGCAAAGGAAAAGGCGATGCCGTAAGAAAAGGATATGCCATGGCCTCTGGAGATATTTTAATGATCTTGGATGCCGATTTAACTGTTCCACCGGAAGACATACCAAAATTCTACGATGCTTTAGCCACCGGAAAGGGAGAATTTATCAATGGCTGTCGTTTGATCTACCCTATGGAAAGTCAGGCGATGCGTTTCTTGAATACTTTAGGGAATAAATTTTTCAGTAAGGTGTTTTCATGGCTTTTGGAGCAACCCATCAAAGATACCTTATGCGGCACGAAGGTAATGTTCCGAACAGATTATAATCGACTAATCGCCAACAGAGCTTTCTTTGGAGAATTTGACCCTTTTGGAGACTTTGATCTGCTTTTCGGTGCCTATAAATTAAATTTAAAGATCATCGACTTGCCGATTCGCTACCGGGATAGAACTTACGGAGATACCAACATTTCCAGATTTAAGCACGGTTTATTGTTGTTGAGAATGTGCTGGTTCGCTTCCGGGAAAATTAAGTTTTGGTAGGTGAATTAAATGATTACGAAGGATCTAAAATTACTTTTATCAATTATTTTGCTGTTGGCCTTGTAGGTTTCAACAAAAGTTTTGGGAAGTGTAGTTGACTTTTTTGCTTGCCACTTAAATTCATATCCAGTGATATCACTTCCGTCAATTTCAACCAGATCAACTTCTTGTTGCTGTTTAGTTCGCCAAAAGTAAATTTTAGCAAGACTGTTTTTATAATTGATTTGTTTTAAACGTTCTGAAATCAAAAAATTCTCCCACAGTGCACCTTTATCTTGTCTTAAATTTAGAGGTGAAAAATTCCCAATCACCATGTTTCTTACACCGTTGTCATAAAAATAGATTTTTTTATTTCTCTTGATTTCATTTCTCAAATTACCACTAAAACTTCCCAGCTTAAAAATGACATACGCCTGCTCTAACAAATCAATATATTTATTGATGGTGTTCTTATCGACGCCAACTGTCTGTGCTAATTCGTTATAGCTTACCTCACTACCTATTTGGAGTGCTAGTGCCTGCGTTAATTTTTCTAATACTTCAGGCTTTCTAATTTCCGATAGTGAAAGAATATCCTTATATAAGTAACTATTGACCAGTTCCTTTAGTATTTCCACCTCTTCTCCGGCATTATTTAAAACATCAGGATAAAAACCATACAGCAATCTATTTTCTATTTGTTGTTCCGATTCCACAAAACCATGGTATTCTTGGTATTCTTCCCAACTAATTGGAAACAACTCGTATTCCCACTTTCGACCGGTTAATGGCTCATTTACAGCATTAGATAAATCAAAAGATGAAGAACCGCTAACCAGTAATTGAACATCTTTAAATTGATCAGTAATAATCTTCAAAGTTATACCGATGCCTTTCACTCTTTGAGCCTCATCAATAAATAACAGCTTATTGTCTCCTATTATGCTTTTTAATTCTGCTGTATTCGGTTCAGTAATAAGGTTGTTGACAGTTGGGTCATCAGCATCTAAAAATAGATAGTCCTTGTTTTTGAGTATATTTTTAATTAAAGTGGTTTTTCCAACTTGTCTAGGGCCTATAATCAGGATAGCTTTCCCTTTCCCCAACTTGCTTTCAACTCTTTCTTGAATACTTCTTTTATACATATCAGTATTAAATATAAGTCAAAACTAAGAACTATTCACCAAAAGTTATGTTTTTTAGTGATTATAATCACCAAAAGTTATGTTTTTTAGTGATTATATTCACCAAAACCAATAAAAAAAGTCCGTAAAATTACTCTCACGGACTTTTCTAAATTTTATTGAGTATCGTTAGTTGTCTAACGTTCTTTCAATTTCAATATGTTCATAAGCTTCAATGATATCACCCACTTTGATGTCGTTGAATTTGGCAATCTTTATACCACATTCCAATCCTTTCGCCACTTCTTTCACATCATCTTTATGTCGTTTCAAAGCATCAATCGTACCATCGAAAGCTACAATGCCATCTCTGATCAATCTAACCTTATTGTTTCGGTTGATCTTGCCATCCAACACATAACATCCGGCGATCGTACCCACTTTACTGATCTTAAAGGTTTCTCTAACTTCCACATTGGCCACGATCTTCTCTTCGTACTTAGGACGCAACATACCCACCATCGCCGCTTTCACTTCATCAATGGCATCGTAAATGATGGAATACGTTCTAATATCTATTGATTCTTTCTCAGCTAAAGCTCTTGCGTTGGCAGAAGGTCTAACCTGGAAGGCAATAATAATGGCATTGGAAGCAGAAGCCAAAAGGATATCTGATTCTGTGATCTGTCCTACACCTTTATGAATGATGTTCACTTGTAATTCTTCCGTCGATAATTTCAATAATGAATCGCCCAAAGCTTCAACTGAACCGTCCACATCACCTTTTACAATTAAGTTCAACTCCTGGAAGCTGTCTAATTTCAGTCGATCACCCAATTTATCCAAGGTTAATCGCTTAGTAGCTCTGATTCCTTGCTCTCTCTGGATCTGACTTCTTCTCGAAGCCAAAGCTTTCGCATCTTGTTCGCTATCGTAGTGTTTGAATTTCTCTCCTGCTTGCGGAGCACCATTCAATCCTAATACTTGTACCGGTGTAGATGGTCCGGCTTCTTTAACCTTTTTACCTCGCTCATTATACATGGCTTTTACCTTGCCATAATGAGAACCTGCAACAATTACATCGCCCAATCGCAATGTACCGTCTTGTACCATCACCGTAGCTAAATAACCTCTTCCTTTATCCAATGAAGCTTCAATCACGGAACCACTGGCATTCTTTTTAGGATTGCCTTTCAGTTCTAACAATTCGGCTTCCAACAAGATTTTTTCTAAGAGTTCCTCCACATTGGTACCGTGTTTGGCTGATATTTCTTGTTCTTGATGTTTACCGCCCCAAGATTCAACCATCACATTCATTTGCGATAATTGCTCTTTCACCTTGTCGACGTTGGCACCTTCTTTATCAATTTTGTTGAAAGCAAAGATCATCGGCACTTCAGCTGCTTGCGCGTGACTAATGGCTTCTTTTGTTTGAGGCATTAC
>JAGQYH010000244.1 GCA_020436175.1 Bacteroidota bacterium | reverse complement strand
ATGGGAATGAACATTTCAGTGTTGACGGTGCCACGATCATTGCAC
This sequence comes from Bacteroidota bacterium, assembly GCA_020436175.1. Classification (GTDB taxonomy): domain Bacteria; phylum Bacteroidota; class Bacteroidia; order Chitinophagales; family JADIYW01; genus JAGQYH01. The sequence continues at coordinate 3,733 of JAGQYH010000244.1, read as the reverse complement.
ATCAAAATGTTAAAAGCCGACTGTCCTCCGAACAGAAAGTGGAGTATTTCAATAAAGTGGTGCCGGCATTACCGGAAACAGCGAGACCTCGGATCACTTTTTCGGAAATGCTAACGATACAAATGGGGGAAGAGCAGGTGAATGTTATTCATTTACCCAATGCGCATACCGATGGAGACGCCATCATCCATTTACCCAAAAGTAATGTTATTCATATGGGAGATACTTATTTTTCAGGCATGTATCCTTTTATTGATATCTCAACCGGTGGTAACATAAAAGGCATAATAAAAGCTTGTGAATTGGTGCTTTCTTTGAGCGATGAACAAACGAAGATCATTTGCGGGCATGGTCCGTTAAGCACGTATGACGATCTGCTGACTTATACTGCAATGTTGAAGGATATTGCCGAAAAAGTGGAGATAGCCAAAAATAAAGGATTGGAATTAAAGTCTATTGTTGAAATGAATATCACAGCACCTTATGATCAAACATACAATGTCGGTTTTGTTCAACCCAAAGATTTAATAGCATTCGTTTACTATTCATTATAACACAATTAAATTCTGAATTAAGCATTTATCTTGTTGAAAGCTAGTTAACTCATTAATGGATCTTTATAAAAAACGAAATTATTGGAAGCGATTTTTGTTGGTGATTGGTGTACTGATCATCATCTTTTCCGTTAATTATATTAGAGGATTGGCCAAGGAGATTGCACTTCAAGAACGCGAAAAAGCCGAAGTGATCGCCGAAGCTTATAGAGATTTGAATGTGACTAATGATCCGGACAGCTTAAATAATATTTTCAAGATCATTTCTGAAAATAAACTTATTCCTATCATTTATACCGATCAAAATCACGAAGCGGTTTATCATAATAATTTGGATACCACAAAGGTTAGCAATCCTAAATATCTAGAGAAACAAGTCAAAAGGTTCAGTAAACTCAATCAGGTGATAGAGTTGAATTTTGACCAATCGGAGAATCACTATTTGTATTATGGCGACTCTGATTTATTGCGCAAAGTGAAACTGTATCCTTTCTTTCAATTGGGCCTCATTGGCTTGTTTATTCTCATATCTTACATTGCCTTCAATGCGTCTAAACGAGCCGAACAAAACAGAGTTTGGGTGGGCATGGCGAAGGAAACGGCGCATCAGTTGGGAACGCCTTTGAGTTCTATTGCTGCTTGGATAGAAATATTAAAGGACAAATGGAGAGATGAAGAAGATACTTCCATTTTGAATGATCTGGATAAAGATGTACAAAGATTGGAGTTGGTGGCAGATCGGTTTTCAAAGATCGGTTCACCGCCCAAGCTAACCGATGAAGCCTTGCAACCGTTGGTGAAAAAGGTGGTAGAGTACATCAGCAAAAGAGCTTCTTCAAAAGTGGTGATCAGCTTAGAAGATACCACAGCCGACGAATTGCATGTATCCATGAATTTATCCCTGATGGATTGGGTTTTGGAAAATTTATTAAAGAATGCACTGGATGCCATAGAAGATGTTGGTAAAATTGAGGTGGTCATAAAAGAAAAGAACGAATTAGCCGTTATAGAAATTACAGACAGTGGAAAAGGTATACCAAAATCAAAACATCATACTATTTTTGAGCCTGGTTTTAGTACCAAGAAAAGAGGTTGGGGTATTGGGTTGACATTAGTGAAGCGAATAGTGGAGCAATACCATTCGGGCAGAATATATGTTAAGCAATCGGTTCCCGGCAAAGGAACTACATTCAGAATAGAACTAAGCAAGAATGAAGCGTAAAATGAGTTACACTAATTTATTGAAGTTAAAGTGCGTGATTTTACTGATCCTATTGGGCAGCGTAAATGGATGGAGTCAAGACATTCAAGTATTGAACAAAGTTACACTAGAGCCGGTCAGCGATGTGCTGGTTTTCAATGCCAAGCATAATTTTTGGGAAGTAACGGATGAAGACGGGAAGGTACAATTGGCAGGATTGGATCTGTTGGATACCGTTTATATTCAGCATCAAGCATTTATTACGGAAGCCATTCGGTTAGAAAATCTCCTTAAAGCCAAATACAAAGTTTATCTGACACAAAAAGTGGTTTTGATAGATGAAATTGTGATCACCGCAGGTAAAACGGAAGAAGTTGTTTCTGATGTAAGTAATCAGGTGAAAGTAGTAACGAGAGAGGAAATTGCCTTTAGAAACCCGCAAACGTCAGCCGATATGCTGGCGCAAACCGGTGAAGTGTATGTTCAAAAATCTCAAATGGGTGGAGGCAGTCCCGTTTTGCGAGGCTTCGAGGCGAATAAAGTATTGTTGGTGATCGATGGTGTTCGAATGAACAATGCCATTTACAGAAGCGGACATTTGCAGAATTCAATTACCATTGATGCGGCTTCATTGGAAAGGGCAGAAGTAGTTTTTGGTCCGGGTGCCGTCATTTATGGAAGCGATGCAATTGGCGGCGTGATGAATTTCGTAACCAAAGAGCCATCGGTGACTTTACAAGAAGGAGTCAAGCGTTTCAAAGGCGATGTATTTACTCGATTTGCCAGTGCCAATGTTGAAAAGACCATTCACGGTGCTTTCAATATGGGTTTTAACAAATGGGGCAGCTACACTGACTTTACCTACAGTGATTTTGGTGATATGAAAATGGGGAGACATCGTTCACATGGTTTTACGGAATGGGGTTTGAGTCCGTATTATGTTGATCATGTAGATGGCCGGGATACTGTTTTGGTGAATGATAAGCCTTACATTCAAAAATATTCAGGATACAGTCAATGGAATGTACTTCAAAAATTTAAGATACAAGCCAATGAGAATTTGAAGATAGGTCTTAAATTTCAAGCTTCTTCCACCTCTAATATTCCAAGATTTGAACAATTGAATGATTATACCATCGTGGATGGTGTGCCTTACGCCGATAAATTTTCAGAATGGTATTACGGCCCTCAGAAGTATTTTCTAGGCGCAATGACCATTGGTATCAAGGAAAAGAAAGCATTTGATTATGGCGATTTTACTATTGCTGCCCAAGCAGTAGAAGAAACAAGAGTAGATAGGAGATTTCAAAAGACGAAAAGAAACGCCAGTATCGAGAATGTAAAAGTGGCTTCTATCAACGGTGATTTTGGTAAGGATATTAGTGATAAAACGACCTTGCAATATGGTTTTGAAGCGACTTACAATAATGTTCAATCCAATATTTTAATCAAGGATATTGTCACCAATGAAGAATTTACCGTAGGTGATCCTACCCGTTATCCCGATGGTGGAAGCAATACGCAATCGTATGCTTTTTACCTGATGGATAAATGGACGCCAAGCGAAAAGCTAGTCATCCACGCCGGTATTCGGTACAGTCATTTCATATTGCAATCCAAGTTTATCGATACTACATTTATCAAGTTGCCCATCACTAATTTTAAATTAAGCAGAGGCGCTATAAGTGGTTCTATTGGAATGGTATATAAACCGGTGGATGGCTTTGAGATCAAGATCAACGGTTCCAGCGGATTTAGAGCACCCAATGTTGACGATTACGGAAAAGTAAGAGAACAAGCCGGTGAAGTAACCGTTCCTAATTTGGATTTGAAGCCGGAGTATGCTTACAATGCTGAAATTGGCTTGGTTAAAAACTTTGAGAAAATTGCAAGATTAAGTGTTACGGCTTACTACACTCATTTAACCGATGCCATAGTGAGAACACACACCACAATAAACGGCAGCGATTCCATATTG
>JAGQYH010000243.1 GCA_020436175.1 Bacteroidota bacterium | reverse complement strand
GGGGAAATACACCAGATCACTTCCGGATGGAGCATAAAATACTTCAAACTCATCTAAATCTTGATAATTGATCAATGATTTCAGAGTTTCGGTTTGTTCCTCTAATAACTCCTCATACACGGCGGTCTGTTGAAGATCCTTTTGAAGTAGACTTTCCATTAGCTCGGCTGTATCGTCATTCAAAGTACCGCAGGTACAGGAGCCTCGATGAACCATATTGTTGTAACCCATAGGGTCTAACCAGTATTTAGTTAAACCATCCTTATTCAAATATATTCTTTCATCGCAGCCGGTGCTAAGGAATTGCTCAATTTGTGGTTTTTGGTCAGTAAGTATGTCCATTAATTAATTTCTGATGAATGAAAAGTACCTAACAACTGATCTTATCTACTCTGCGTTCGTGTCTGCCGCCTTCAAAATCAGTGGTAAAAAAAGTATGTACACATTGAATGGCTTCTTCTTCGTCAATAAAGCGAGCCGGTAAACAGATAATGTTGGCATCATTATGAGAACGAGCCATTTTAGCAATTTCGCTTTTCCAGGCAATGGCTGCTCTAATGCCTTGATGCTTATTGGCCGCCATCGCAATACCATTAGCCGTTCCGCAAATCAAAATGCCAAAACGGAAAGTATTATTTTCAATAGCATTGGCAACAGGATGAGCAAAATCGGGATAGTCAACACTTTCTGGTGAATGTGTTCCATAATCATGGATCTCAATATTCAATCCTTCTAAATAGGCTTTGAGTTGTTCTTTTAGCTCAAATCCGGCGTGGTCGGCACCAATAGCAATTTTATCGGGAAGTGTCATGGTTGTTCAGCTTTAAAATGTAAGCAATTCAATAGAGGCGAAGTTAGTGCCTTAATGCTCTTGCGCCAATTTTTTCATTCTATTTTTATGCACGCGGCCACTAATGCCGATGCTAAGCTCATACAAGAAAACCACCGGAATGGAAACCAGGATTTGAGTGCCTACATCAGCAGGGGTGATGATCGCTGAAATGATCAGATTGATAATCAAGGCATGTTTTCTATGAGTGCGCATGATACTGGGCGTTAACAATCCAACCTTGGAGAGAAAGTAAACGATCATCGGCAATTCAAACAAAATACCACTGGCCAAAACGATCATCGTTACGGTCGAGACATAATTGGTCAACTTCCATTGGTTCGCCACCAGATCAGAAACACCATAATTGCTAAAAAAATTGATACTGAACGGCGTTAATACATAATAGCCAAAGAATATGCCGATCAAGAAAAGTAGTGAAGTGAAAAAGACTACACCTTTCGTGGTTCGGGCTTCGTTTTCATATAATGCCGGACTGATAAATCTCCAAAACTCCCAGAATATATAGGGAAAAGCTACGATCAAACCTAATATGAAAGACACTTTTAAGTGTACCAAAAACTGTCCGGCCACTTCAATATTGATGATATTGAAATTAAATGTTTCGAAGCAAAATGCCTTGCCTATCCCCATTTTTTCCGAAATAGAACAAAGGATCTTGTAGGTTGGAAAATCAGGCCTTGTGGGTCCAAAGATCAAAAAGTCGAATACAACGCCTTTGAGTATAAATAGAGCCAATGCAATTATAAAAATTGCCGTGATCGATCTAAAGATGTGCCATCGCAGCTCTTCCAGATGCTCAATAAATGACATTTCCTTTTCTCGCCGGGGCTTATCATCCTCAAAATGTTGGTCTAATGGCGGCATTTTATTTCAAAATTCATTGCGAAATTAGTAATAGAAGTGCATTGATTGTAATTTGTGCTTTTAATTATCATATAACTATCAATTGTCTAAAGTAAAATCAACATACGTTTGCCAAAGCTGTGGCGCCCAAACTTCCAAGTGGATGGGGAAGTGCACGACTTGTGGAGAGTGGAATACCATTGAAGAAGAGATCATCAGTGATAGTCAACCCTCCATTGTCAGTAAAGTTCTGGAAAAGAATGGTCAGCCGGAAAATTCCGTTTACTTGAGTGATGTTGAGGTTGGGCGAATTAAACGGATCATTTCAAGCGATAATGAACTCAATAGAGTTTTAGGCGGAGGTATTGTTCCGGGATCATTAGTTTTAGTAGGAGGTGAGCCGGGCATCGGTAAATCTACTTTATTACTTCAAATGGCTTTACGGACAGCATCTATGCGATTTTTATATGTTTCCGGTGAGGAAAGTGGTGAACAAATTAAGATGAGGGCGGATAGGATAGGACAGGATAACCATGAAGTCTTACTGTATTCCGGAACAAAGGTGGAGGATATTTTAGCACAGACGAAAAAGGTGTCTGCTAATTTTTTAATTGTGGATTCTATTCAAACCATTAGAACGGCATTGATAGATTCTGCACCGGGCACCATTACTCAGATTAGAGAATGTACGCACTTATTGCAACAATTTGCCAAGCAAAGCAACATACCTGTTTTTATCATCGGGCATATTACAAAAGAAGGTGTCATCGCTGGACCAAAGTTGTTGGAACACATAGTTGATGTAGTATTGCAATTTGAAGGCGACAGCCATTACGATAACCGAATTTTGCGAAGTATTAAAAACAGATTTGGTTCTATTGCAGAATTGGGTATCTATGAAATGCATCCCAATGGCTTATCAGAAGTTGAAAATCCATCTGAAATATTATTTACCAAAAGGGATGAGCCGGTGGCCGGTGTTGCCATCGCCAGTATGGTGGAAGGTGCCAGGGCATTTATCATTGAAATTCAAGCATTAGTTACCTCTTCCGTTTATGGGAATCCGCAAAGGTCTGCTACAGGTTTTGACACCAAGCGGTTGAATATGTTGTTGGCAGTTTTGGAAAAAAGATGCGGATTCCAAATCGGAGATAAAGATATTTTTCTGAATGTCGCCGGTGGTTTGAAATTAAAGGATACAGCCACTGACTTGGCGGTTCTGGCGGCATTGATTTCCAGTTTTAACAATTATCCTTTGCCATTAAAAGTGGCTTTTTGCGGGGAAGTGAGTTTAACCGGAGAAATACGACCGGTGAACAGTATCGATCTCAGGATCAATGAAGTACAAAAACTGGGATTCGAGAAGATCTATTGTTCTAAAAATGTTTCTTCACAATGGAAGGGTGTTTCTCCCGTGCACAATATTGCTGATCTGGTTTACCAAATGCGTAGTATGTAGCAGTGGACTTCCAATTTATTAGCACTAATTTTATGGAATAAATAACTGTATTGACTCTTATAATTACTTACTTATAAGCTGTGTAGATTATGATTAAAAGTATTTTCGGTTTTTGCATCTTCCTTTATTTACCTATTTTATCCAAGAGTATGTCATGGTTGTGGCGGCGATTTGGTTACCGGTGAACAATTGATATGTCTTTCTTGTCGTCAACTTTTGGAACCTACGGATTTTTCTTCCAGAAGGGAAAATATAGTGTATCGAAATATGGCAGCGAGAATTCCGGTGGAAAACGCTACTTCGTTTTACTATTTTACCAAAGGCGGAATTATTCAAAATTTACTGCATGAGCTAAAATATAAAGGCAAGAAAGATTTGGGCATTTATTTGGGTTCATTATTCGGCCAACACTTACTGCGGTTCGACCACTATAGAAATATTGATGCTATAGTCCCGGTACCATTGCATGATAGAAAGATGAAAAAGAGAGGATTTAATCAAAGTGAGCAGTTGGCAATGGGTTTGAGTGAAGCGTTGGGAATTCCTGTTTTTAAGCATGTATTGGTTCGGTCGGAATTTACTGCAACACAAACCAATAAAACAAGGGTTGAACGATGGGAGAATGTTGAGTCAGCTTTTGCTATCAAAAACAAGCATTTAATCAAAGGCAAG
>JAGQYH010000242.1 GCA_020436175.1 Bacteroidota bacterium | reverse complement strand
TGAAGTAATCAAGGTTCAAAAAGAAGAATTGACGACTACTTTGATCGATCAAATGTATTACCAGGTGGCCGGAAGAGATTTCTTTGAAACCCTTTGCCGGGTGTTGGAAATGGAGAATGATGTATATGGTATCGTTTTTTGTAATACCAGGCGGGAAGTGGCAGAACTAAATAATGCATTGAACAACAAAGGCTATAAAACAGATGCTATTCACGGTGATATTGAACAAAAGAATAGGGAGAAAGTAATTGCCAGATTTAAAGATGGCGACATAAAGATCTTGGTGGCTACTGATGTTGCGGCCAGAGGAATTGATGTTTCTAATTTGACACATGTTTTTAACTATGGTTTGCCACAGGATATTGAAAGCTACGTTCATAGAATTGGTAGAACCGGTAGAGCCGGAATGGAGGGTAAAGCCATTAGTATTTTGAAGTCATCTGACCTTAGAAAGTTAGCCAATATTGAAAAGATCATTGGTACGACAATAGAAAAGGAAAAGGCGCCGGATGCAGATTTGATGGTAAAGATCAAAAAGGAAAGATTAAGACACAGCTTATTGGGCATATTGGAGAAAGGTGAACATAAGCGGTATCTTTCATTTACCAAAGAGTTGATCAAAGAGAACGAAGCAGAGAATGTGGTGGCGGCACTTTTAGACCATTTTTACCAAAACGAGTTAGATCCAACAGCTTATAACGAAGTGGCAGAAGCTAGCGCGGGGAAAAAGGAATCGTTGATAGGCTCCGGCGAAGTTCGATTATTCGTTGCGATGGGCAAGGATGACGGTATGAAGTCGCCCCGAGATCTTTTACACTGGATTACCAAAGAGGTTGGCGTTTCGGGAAGAGATATACAACAGATCAAAATTTTTGACAGTTTTTCCTTTTTTAATACGCCAGAAGCTATTGGAGAACAGATTGTTGAGAAGTACAGAAAACTGGCCAGAAAAGGAGGAAAGCCTTTGGTAGTGGTAGCCAAAGATAAAGGCGGAAGCAGTGATGGTGATGGTGGAGGTTTCGGCAGAAAGAAACGAAGAAGTGGAGGTAAAAGTGAAGGCGATAGATTCAAGAGCAAAGGACCAAAGAGTAAAAGTAAAGCAGGAAATTTTCCAAAAAAGGGCAAAACAAAAGACAAAGGTAGAAGTCGAAACAAAAAGAAGCGGTATTAATCACTTCAATACTAAACCGGAAATTCCACGAAATTTCTCGGTGTTTCATACAACCTTACAGACAGATCAAGTTTGGGATCTAATTTTGCCCTAATCAATTGATGAATCACTACCACAATATTTTCTGCCGTCGGATTTAGGTTTTTAAACTCAATAGTGTCTTCATTCAGGTTTTTATGATCGAAGCGATCTGTAACTTCAGCTTTAATGATATCCTTTAAAATCTTTATATCGATCACGTAGCCGGTTTCAGGATCGATTTCACCACTCACCTTTACTTCCAATTCATAATTGTGTCCATGATAATTCGGATTATTGCACAAACCGAAAATGGCATCGTTCTTTTCGTTCGTCCAATCCGGCCGATACAATCTGTGAGCGGCGTTAAAATGTGCTTTTCGGATAACAGCTACTTTCATGCTTTCTATTGTGCGTTCAATATACAAGAAACAAGGGAAATGATTAAAAAGTTTTGAAAAAGACTTGTAGCTTGCGCCCAATTAGTATTCTTTACCGCATGCAATTCAAAGAAGTTATAGGACAACAAGAGATCAAGCAACAATTGATCAATGAGGTGAGAACGGATAGAATACCGCATGCTCAAATGTTTTTGTCTCGCACCGGAACCGGCGGATTGCCAATGGCTTTGGCGTTTTCACAGTATTTGGTTTGTGATGCACCCAATGAAAGCGATAGTTGTGGCGAATGTCCTTCTTGCAGAAAGGCAGCCCAACTAATTCATCCCGATATTCATTTTAGCTTTCCTGCATTCCCCAAAAAATCCGGAAAACCACATTTCAGCAGCGATTACATTCAAGAATGGCGAAAGGCAGTGGCGCAACAGCCTTACCAAAGTGAATACGACTGGCTTCAATTTTTAGATGCCGGAAACAAGCAAGGCAATATTACCGCCAACGAGTGTAGAGAGATCATTCGAAGATTGCAATTGAAATCTTTTGAAGGGAAGTTCAAAGTGCAGATCATTTGGATGGCAGAGAGTCTAGGGAAAGAGGGCAATATCTTATTAAAGTTGTTGGAGGAGCCTCCGGCAGATACCATTTTGATATTGATTGCCGAGAACCAAGAATTGATCCTAAACACTATCTTGTCCAGAACGCAGGTTAAATCCTTCCATGACCTGTCTATTGATGATATAAAAGAGGCATTGATGCAGCAGGATATCGAAGCTGAAAGAGCGGAGAATATTGCTTTTTTAGCTGATGGTAGTTTTCATAAAGCATTGGAATTGTTAAAAACAACTTCAAACGATATTTTTAATTGGATGGAAATTTGGCTAACAGCTTCCATGAATCGACAAGCCAATGATCTGGTACAGTTCATTACGAAATTAAGCGGGGAAGGCAGAGAGATGAATAAGCAATTTTTTGAATATGCTTTACATTTTTTCAGGGAATGCCTGGCTTTGAAGTTCAAATCACCGGATAAAGTAAAATTGACTTTAAAAGAACGCTCATTAGCACAGAAAGTTTGGCAAATTGGCAATTTTGATAGAATAGCCAGAGTGATCCCGTTAATAGAAGAACGGCATTATCATGTAGAACGCAACGTAAATGTCAAGTATATTTTAATGGATCTTTCCATTCAAACAGAAAAGATTTTGAGGGGAAAAATGTAGAGAAGACTTCTTGAAAGGTAAATTGTTGTGTTAAATAGTACATCAACAAGGTTGTAAAACTCTGTTACGCTTTAAAACAATTTTTAGTAGTTTTAAGGTTTTAAAAGATTCAATTGTTCCGGTTATAGTTGGGGCAATTTCAACATATAATTTGATTAGTTATGGGATGTGCAGGATGTGGATTAAAGATAAAAGGTGTAGTGCCTGCGGGCTGTGGAGATAAAGGGCATTGCTCTTCCGGAGGGTGTTCAAAATTGGAAGTATATGACTGGTTGTCTGATGTGGCAGCTACGCATTTTGATCAACATGATATCCATGAAGTAAGTTTTAAAGGAGGTGCTCGCAAAGAATTTTTCAGAAATGAGAAGCACCATGATATAGTCACCGGTGATTTTGTATTGGTAGAAACCGGTTCCATCGGATATGATATTGGAAGAGTTTCGCTAAGCGGTGAATTGGTTAATCTTCAGATGAAGAAAAAACTCACCGGCAAAAATAAAAATGCAGAAACTCGCAAGATTATTCGTAAAGCCAATGAAGGCGAGATGAATAAGCTGGAAGAAGCCCGTTCACGTGAGAAGGAAACCATGTTGCGGGCTCGTGTAATGGCCAGAGATCTTGGATTGGACATGAAACTTGGAGACGTTGAATTTCAAGCTGACCTTAGAAAAGCAACCTTTTATTATACGGCAGAGGGAAGAGTTGATTTCAGAGAATTGATCAAGGTGTTAGCCAAAGAATTTAAGGTGAAAATTGAAATGCGCCAAATTGGGGCAAGGCAAGAAGCCGGCAGAGTAGGCGGTATCGGGTCATGTGGAAGAGAATTGTGTTGCTCCAGTTGGTTAACCAGTTTTAAATCCGTTAATACTTCGGCGGCCAGATATCAAAATTTATCCATCAATCAAACCAAGTTATCCGGTCAGTGCGGTCGATTAAAATGTTGTTTGAATTATGAATTGGATACCTATTTGGATGCATTGAGACATTTTCCGAATGAGAACAAAGCTAAAAAGTTAGTGACCAA
>JAGQYH010000241.1 GCA_020436175.1 Bacteroidota bacterium | reverse complement strand
GATTTGGTTGGGTTGGCAGATCGTAAAGACCTATATGGATAGAAACAAGAGTACTTCTTTGGAAGATTTGATGGAAATGAACGATTCGCAGGAACTGCTTCAAAAGTCGAAGTACAAGCCAAAAGTTTAAGGGCCGCACCTGTTAGGTCATTCTCAACACCTGTTAGGTTCGTGAACCTAACAGATGTTGAGACAGGTGTTGAGAATGTGAATAGTTTAAAAGGAGGAATCTAAATGGATAGGCTGATATATTCTAATTTTGTGTATCCGAATAAACGGATCATGAAAGAGAATCATTATGAACAATGTAGTTAAAGTAATTATCATAGCTGTTGCAGCCCTTGTTTTTGTAGGAATTTTTACCAGCACCATCTTTATTACCATTAATCCGGGTGAAGAAGCGCTTTTGTTTCGACGCTTCGCGGGAGGTGTAAATCCGGAAGCTAAAACCATGAAACAAGGCTTTCATGTTATCGCGCCTTGGAATAAGGCGATCATCTATGATGTAAAAATTCAAACCATTGAAGAAAAGATGACCGTGCTTTCTTCCAACGGTTTAAATGTAATTGTTGATGTAACCATTCGGTATAAACCATCTTCCAGTAAATTGGGTAATATCCACAATGAGATCGGCAGAGATTACAGTCAGAAAGTAGTAATCCCGGAAGCGCGATCTGCTGCCAGAAAGATCATTGGCAGATATACGCCGGAAGAGTTTTACAGCACCAAAAGAGAAGCAGTACAAACGGAATTAGAACATACGGTTGCGCTTGAATTGGAAAAAAAGGATATCATTTTAGATGCACTTTTGTTAAGGGATATCAAATTACCGGAAACCATTCAGATGGCGATCGAACGAAAATTGAAACAGGAGCAGGAGTCGTTGGAGTATGAATTCAGATTGGAAAAGGAGCGTAAAGAGGCAGAAAGGAGAGAGATAGAGGCGGAAGGGATCAAGAAATTCCAAGACATCGTAAGTGAAGGCATCAGTGAGAATTATCTGCGATGGAAAGGTATTGAGGCGACAGAATCTTTAGCCAAATCAGAGAATGCCACCACCATTGTTATCGGTTCCGGTAAAGATGGATTGCCATTGATTCTGGGAAGGTAATGCTTGATCAATTGCTCTTTTCAGGAGCAATCATGGTAAATTCAGGAATATTAATGTAAAACTGCTTTTTATCATCTATTCTTTCCATTAGATAGGTGCCATGCATTTTCCCGATATTGGTTTTTAGATTGCATCCTGAAATATATTGGTGGCTTTCTCCCGGGTGAATGATGGGTTGCTGACCGATGACGCCTTCGCCTTCAACTTCTCTTTTTATCGCATTTGAATCAAAAATAAACCAATGCCGTCTTAGCAGTTGTACTGAAAAATCTCCGCCATTGAAAATGGTGATCCTATAAGCAAAAAAGTAACTGTTCTCAATCGGTTTAGAGTATTGTTCTTGGTAGAAAGTCTCTACACTTACTTTCATTTTATATGTTACTTCCGATATCAAACGCTTACTTTGGATGGATAATTACTTCTAAAATAATAAACGTTTTTTACTAAATGAAAGTTTGTTACTGTTCCTGACTAAGAAAGTTTCTTATTTCGTCTTCTGCCTGTATTTTAGCCATGGAAAGATCATCGTTCATGATCACCAGATCAAATTCATCCTTTTCACGTAATTCTTCTTTTGCTCTATCTAGTCGCTTAGATAAACTTAGCTCTGATTCTGTTCCTCTACTTTTTAAACGTTCTTTCAAGGCTTCCAATGAAGGAGGCTCAATAAAAACACTAAATGCTTGGTTGCCAAAGTAACCTTTCAGATCCTCAGCTCCCACAACATCCACAACATACAACACAGATTTACCTTTGTTCCAAATACGTTCCACTTCACTTTTTAAGGTGCCGTAATAAACATCCTGATATACTTCTTCCCATTCAACGAATTCGTCATTTTTTATCTTTTCAAGAAATTCTTCTTTGCTGATAAAGTAATAATCTACGCCCTCTGTTTCGTTTTTTCTGATTTTTCGCGTGGTGGCTGAAACAGAAAATTCCAACTCTTCAATTTCATTCAAAACATGATTGGCTATAGTGGATTTTCCGGCGCCGGAAGGAGCAGTAATGATGATTGCTTTTTTCATGGATCAAACGATATTTAGCACTTGTTCTTTTATTTTTTCCAACTCATCCTTCATCAATATCACAATACGTTGTATGTCGGCATCATTCGCTTTTGATCCTAAAGTGTTAATCTCTCGTCCCATCTCTTGGCCTACAAAATTCAGTCGCTTGCCATTATCAGTATTGTTATCATGCATCAATTCCAAGAAATAATTACAATGCGTCGTCAAACGTATTTGTTCTTCGCTGATGTCTAATCGTTCCAGATAATAGATCATTTCTTGTTCAAAACGGTCTTTATCTTTTGAGTCTAATTGATTGAATTGATCGTTTAACCGACTTCTTAATTTTACTATTCTTCCCTCTTCAAATGGTGTTATTTCTTTTTGCAATGCCATGATGTTTTGCACCCTTTGTTCCAGATCATCTGCCACTGATTTGCCTTCATCCAATCTGAACTTAAGCGTGCTTTCGACCACTTCATGCACGCTTTCCATTAACGAATCCCAATGTTCCGTCCAAAAATCATTGTCGGCACTAAACACTTCCGGTAATCTGATTAAATGTGGAATGATCTCTGCTTCATCAATGTTAATCGACTTTTGTTGGCTGAATGCTTTTAGTTGGTCAATATATAATCCTAGAATTCTGGTGTTTAACTGAGCCGTTGAGCTTTTACCGGCATTGCCGATATAAATGCCGAAATCTGCTTTACCTCGAATCAATTTATTGGCCAATAGTTGCCGTAATTCTATTTCTTTCGACTTCAATTCATTCGGTAGTTTGAATGACACATCAAAAAATTTGGTGTTTAGGGTTTTCAGTTCAATGGCAATGGTAATATTGTCAATGGTAACTTCTTTCCTCCCAAATCCAGTCATGGAATAGATCATAGAATTTTATTTAAGTCGCGAAGATAGGAGAAATGAAAAGAAGTAATGGTATGAGTTTGTTAGTATTTAAGAGATTTATTGGTTTTTTGCGTTTTAGGCTAACCAAATATACACCTAGAAAAATGCAAATTGCTGCTAATACTTTTTTCCAGGTGAGTACATCCTTGCCTGCCAACACTGCTATCAAAGTAGCTAATAAGGGTTGTAGATAAATATACGTGCTCACCAAAGTCGCAGAAGTAATCTTTAAGGCAAATGCATTTAATAAGTAGGTGAAGATGGTGGTGCCCATCAATACATAGAGAATGGAAAGCCATGCTTTTGTTGGCATGGTTTGCCATTGGACTTCCATAAACTCTTTTATTCCGAAGGGAAAGACCATCAGCAATCCAAAAAAGAATACCCAGCGGACAACCGTATAAGCTTCGTATTTTTTCATTAACGATTTTACCAAAACCAAATAAAAGGCGTAGGATGTGGCATTTAGGAAGACTAAAAGATCTCCATTGGAAATGGATAAATCGGCAATATTTGATCCGGATAAGATGATCAGACTTGCTCCAATCAAACCGGATATTACTCCGATGACTTTCGCAAATGGAATAAGCTCTTTCATCAAAATAGTAGAGACCAATAATACCATTATGGGTGCCAAGATCATGATCAATGCAGCATTAATAGGAGTTGTAATAGCCAATCCTTTAAAAAACAAGAGCATGTTTAAGGCTACCCCAAATAAGGCACAAAGTACTAATCTAGGCCAATCTTCTTTTTGAACTTTTTCCTGAATAAAATAAGAATGAATTAAGTAAAAGAACAA
>JAGQYH010000240.1 GCA_020436175.1 Bacteroidota bacterium | reverse complement strand
TAAGTCAATAAATACTGTGCTTATATTGACTTTATAGTTATTTGCTAAATGTTTGTTTTGTGGAGGTTACTTTCCGATACAAAAATTACTAAAGATGTTGTCCAATAAGTCGTCCGTGGAGATGCTGCCGGTGATCTCCCCTAAATGACGCAGGGCATGGCGGATGTCCATCGCAATCAGGTCTGAGCTGATATTAATAGCCATACCGTTGAGCACATCCTGTAGTGCCGATTGTGTTTTTTGCAAGGCTTCAAAATGACGTAAATTGGTCACAATGGTCGTGTTCATTTGTTCGGGATTGGAAATCACCTTGTGATAAAGCGCTTCTTTTATTTCGTGCACCCCGGTTTTTGTTTTGGCGGATACCCGATATTGTTCTGCCGGAATCTCGTTGATCTGTTTTTCGGTCAATGCATCTATTTTGTTCGCCACGACCATCACTTTGATCGGGTTGTCGGATTGAATGGTTTGTAGATCTTGTTCCACTTCCTGTAAACTTAACTGCCCGGCATCATACACATACAACAACAAGGTAGAAGACCTCATCTTTTCTTTAGTCTTTTCAACGCCTAACGCTTCAATTTGATCCTTAGCATCTCGAATGCCCGCCGTATCGATCAGTTTAAATAGAACACCGTTGATATTCAACGCTTCTTCAATAGTATCTCTTGTGGTGCCGGCAATGTCAGACACAATCGCTCTTTCTTCATTTAAAAAAGCATTCAAGAGGGTAGATTTTCCGGCATTGGGCCGACCGACAATCACCGTGGTGACGCCATTCTTGATCACATTACCCAAATGAAAGGATTGCATTAAATTCTTTACAAGTCGGAGAATCTTTTCAACCAGTTCTTTTAAGTCTGCTCTGTTGGCAAATTCCACGTCTTCTTCACCAAAATCCAATTCCAACTCGATTAATGCAGCAAACTCGATTAATTGTTGGCGTAATCCTTCTATTTCATGCGAAAATCCTCCACGCATCTGTTTGATGGCTAAATCATGGGAGGCCGTAGATTCCGAGGCGATTAAGTCAGCTACGGCTTCTGCTTGTGACAGATCAATACGGCCGTTTAAAAAAGCGCGCATGGTAAATTCTCCCGGTTTGGCTAAATGCGCTCCTTTTTTGATTAGGAGCTCTAAAATTCTTTGCTGGATATAGGTCGACCCATGACAGGAAATCTCTACAGAATCCTCCGTCGTGAATGATTTTGGCGCCCTAAACACGCTAATCATGACCTCATCGACCGTCTCTTTACCCTCCTTAACAAAACCATAATGTATGGTGTGCGACTTTGCTGTAGTCAAATCCTTCGTAAACACCGAAGAAACCAACTCAAACACCCCTTCTCCCGACAGTCGAATAACTGCCAAGGCACCCATCCCGGGAGGCGTTGAAATCGCTACAATGCAGTTATTATTAACAAAATCAGTCATACAAGAAAAAGCGAAGATATTAGATAAATCTGTTTCTGTCGATAACTAATCATCTGCATTTGAATAATAAGGCTCGAAAAATCCGTTCTTTCATGCATTAAATTTCTTTAAACAAAAAGCGCAATCGACCTTTAAATATGCACATTTACAAAAAAAACAACTAAAATTGTTCCTAATATTGCTACCTTAACTCGTTATTAGGTGCCAAATATTATTATTTTTTGCTATTTATTAAAAAAACAAGACAGGTCTTGCGTAAATTTTATAAGTTTGCGCTTTTATAATGTTTATCTATTTGATTACTAGACAATAAGGTTGTATGAAAAAAATTATTTACCCCGTATTATTATTGATCTTTTCAATTGGATTTTTCCATCCGATCGTTGCGACTGCCCAAGAGGAAGAAGCAGTTACTGACGTAGAAGTAAAAGAGAAAAAAGAAAGAAAATTAAGTTTGGATGACTCTCCGGACGCTAGAATTAACTGGGATAAAGTACTTAAAGATTGGTCAGTTGGACTTCACGCAGGTGTTACAATGCCGTACACAGATGTTAGAAGCTACGACTGGGTAAGAAAAGTAAAGCCTGTTAATGAAATTCAATATGGTGTTGGTGCCAACATTACCAAAATGATGGGAAATGTATTCGGCCTTCAAGGACGCTATACTTACGGTAAACTTCAAGGATTCTCTAACTACAATAGCGATTTTAACGAAGATGCGCAATTTTGGGAAATTGTTGGAATTGAATATCCTTTCTACTTTTCTACTCAATACCACCAAGCCAGTGTTAACTTGTATATGAACTTCAGCAACATGTTCATTGGTTTGAACAGAAGAATCAGAGCTAAAATCAAAGATGAGCCGTTGAAAGAAAGAAGAGTGTCTGCGTATGGTAGAGCCGGTATCGGCGCGATGTGGTTCGATTCTAAATTACACTACATTGATCTTCCGGCTAACTTAACACAACAACAAATCAACCAAGCCAACAACGTAATCAATAAATTTGGCTATGGTTATTCAGGAAAAGCTAACGAAATGGTTTTCCCGTTTGCGTTAGGCATTAAGGTAAAAGTAAATCACTTGATCGATGTTCATGTTGAAGGTGAGTTTACTTTGGTACACGATGATAAATTGGATGCATTCATTATTGAAGATGTTTCTAAAGATCAATACATCCTTGACATCTTAAACGGTGACAATATTCCGCCGGAAAGAGTAAGAAACAGTTTAGGTGGCAGATATGACAAGCATTTATTGTTAAATGCAGGTATCAACTTCAAATTTGGAACATTGAAGTCGCAAAATGAGCACTTAGAATGGGTAAATCCATTGGAAGCGTACATGGATGACAACGATGCAAAAGTTCAATACTTGTTAGACAACATGTACGAAGTAAAAGATGCTGATAACGATGGTGTTATTGATGAGTTAGACTTAGAGCCAAATTCTGCACCGGAAGCCAGAGTAAATACACATGGTGTAACAATGGATAGCGATGGAGACGGAATTCCTGATCACGAAGATCCGGAACCATATTCAACCGATGCTTTCCCAATCGTTGACGGAAAAAATGTTTATCCTGAAACCATGACACCGGATGAGATCAAAGAATATGTAACTACTTATGTTGCAGAAAGCGCTCCAAAATCAATCGGATGGTCTCTTTCAATCATCTTTTTTGATCTAGACAAAGCAAATGTGAAGTCTGACATGATCCCGGAATTGTATAAAGTGGCTGCCACTATGAAGAAATATCCGGATTTAACAGTAAATGTTAAAGGTCATACAGATATCAGATATACAGATGAATACAATCAAAAATTAGCAGAAAAAAGAACTGAAGCTGCCATCAACTACTTAGTAGAAAAGTATGGTATCAGCAAAGATCGTTTTATTCCACAAAGTTTTGGTGAAACAGAAAACTTAGTGAAAGATGCTAAAAGAGAAAGTGAACATAAGTTAAATAGAAGAGTAGAGTTTACACCTGCCAACTATTAAGCGAAAAAATTCATCTATGATAAATAAGAGGGTAAGCTTTCGGGGTTACCCTTTTTTTATAATTGGCGTATAAGCAATACAATTCATACCTTTGCGCTCATTTTTAATACTACGTTCAAGCAACCATGAAAAAAATACTTTCTTGTTTTATCACAGTTTTACTGCTGACATCTTTACCTACTTTTGCACAAACTTCAGGCGTAAACTTAAATTCATTATCCAATTTAACAGGGCTTAATTCATTACAAAATCTAATCCCCCAGTTAATGGGAACGGCCGCCCTGCCGCCAAGTACATTGGGCATTCCGACAGAAGTACAACCTGCTGAAGGAGCCTCATTAGACAGCGAAGAAAGTATCTATTTTATTAAACAGCTACAAGGTCTATTGTTCGACGCCGTATTGGATTCTGTTA
>JAGQYH010000023.1 GCA_020436175.1 Bacteroidota bacterium | reverse complement strand
TAACAAATTTGTACAGTTAAAGGCCCTTTGGTAACACCTTTGTGATGATAAAAACAGGCTTCCGTCAACAATGCTAATTGTGGTTGCTCCAGTTGCAAAACATTTTTGTTAATAGAAGTGACAAATGCTGCTGCACGTTCACCATGCTGTGGATCAAATCCTTCATCTTCCCTTTTGATATCATGTAAGAAAGCGAACAACTCGATTACTTCTATATCGGCATTACTTCCTTCTGCCAAAAACAAACCATTTTCCCGAACACGACACCAATGATTATAGCCATGGATTGAATTCCAACCCAATTGAAATTCCAATTTCAACTGATCGATCAATTCGGAATGGAGAACGGAACTTATGGACATTTCCCTTTTTGATGGAAAAATACTAAATCTAAGTCCAATAAATGGATTCGTCTGACGAGTATCATGATGAAGTATTTCAAAAACACTTAAATTACTAATCCTTAAATACCTCCAATATGCTCAAGAAAAATATCCTGCTGAAACCCTATAAAAAGGTAAGTCCATGGCGAAAGATTGCCTTGTCGATGTGGCGCAACCAGGAAGAAGCCAGTTTTTATGGATGGATAGACTTGGATGCCACCGGCATTTTGGCCACCATTGAACGATTTAGAAGCGAAGGCAAATCCATGTCGCCCACCACCATTGCCGCCAAAGCTGCCGCTGTGGCCATCAGTCAGTATCCAAAAGTGAATGGATTGATCCGCTTAGGTAGAATTTACGAACGAGAAAACGTGGACATTTTCTTGCAGGTAGCACCGGACAATTCCGGAGACAACTTAACCGGCATGGTGATTCGGCAGTGCGATCAAAAGTCATTGGATGAAATCAGTGAAGAGATACAAGAAAGGGTCGCCAAGATCAAGTCCGGACAAAAAGATGACTTCATGAAATCCACCAAAATGCTGGCCGCGTTACCCACGATTCTGGTCGGCTGGATCATTGCGTTGATCTCTTTTATCAATTACACCTTGAATATATGGTCGCCATTGTTACAAAGTCCGAGAGATGCGTTTGGCTCAGCGATGGTAACCAGTGTAGGCATGTTGGGTTTAAAACACGGCATTGCACCATTGATTCCATCCAATCGGTGTCCGATTATTATTGCCGTTGGCAAACTGGAAGAAAAAGCTGTGGTCAAAAATGGGGAAATTGTTATTCAACCCGTCTTACCGATTACCGGCACCTTCGATCACCGATTGGTAGATGGTGTAGGCGCTTCACATTTGTTGAAGGCGTTGAAAAAGTATGTTGAGGAGCCGTATTGAAAGATGGAAGTGGTTAAAGGGTGAAGTTTTAAGTGTTAAGGGTAAATTATATTGGCCTAATAATCTCTACAAATTATCTTCCATATACTTTTTAGGTTTCTCTCCTTAAGTATTCAGGATTTGTATTAGAATTGGTTTTTGCATAAAATTATCTGATGACTTATACTATAAAGGCATTCTGAGGCTGCAGGCATGCACAAAAATAAAAACGGAAATATGGATAGCAGCCGAAGAATCTCATTCAACTATCGCTCATTCCTCGTTCAAAATATCGGCAATCTCTCGAAAGCTTTCTAAGCCTGATTCTATATTTTCTATTATTTCATTGGCTAAGACATCCGGATCGGGAAGGTTATCTAAATCGGCTAAGCTTTTATCTTTTAGCCAGAAAATATCCAAATTGGTTTTATCCCTAGCTATTATTTCTTCATAGGTGTATTTCCTCCATCGGCCTTCGGGATTATTTTCCTCATGAAACGTCTCCTTTCTTCTGTGCCTGTTTTCAGGATTATATAGCGTTATAAAATCTCGCAAATCCTCCAACTGCATTGGCTTTTTCTTTAACGTGTGATGCACATTGGTTCGATAATCATAAATCCAAACTTCTTTGGTCCATGCTTCTTTGGATGCCGGCTTATTATCAAAAAACAAGACATTTGCTTTTACGCCATGGGCATAAAATACGCCGGTTGGTAAACGTAAAATCGTGTGCAAATCAGCGGTTCTTAAAAGCTCCTTACGAACCGTTTCGCCCGCACCACCTTCAAACAAGACATTATCTGGTAAAACTACAGCCGCCTCTCCATCTATATTGAGTTGTGTTTTTATATGCTGTAAAAAGTTAAGTTGTTTGTTAGAGGTAGTTGCCCAAAAGTCTTGGCGATTGTAACTTAAATCTTGCTTTTCTTGCTCGCCTTCTTCATTAGTAATGGTCATGCTGCTTTTTTTACCAAACGGCGGATTGGCTAACACATAATCATAGCGACTGCCATCATCAGAAATTAGAGCATCGGCAGAAGAAATAAAAGATGTACCATCAATTTCACCAATGTTGTGTAAAAACATATTCATCAAACACATTCTTCGTGTATTGGCAACAATTTCATTGCCGTGAAATGTTTTATTCTTTAAAAAGGCTTTTTCTTCTTGATCTAATTTGTTGTTAGCGACTATGTAATCGTAAGCGGCTAAAAAGAAACCGCCTGTGCCGCAAGCCGGATCTGTAATGGTTTTTAAAGGTTGCGGGCGAACACATTCAACCATGGCTTTAATTAAAGTTCTTGGAGTAAAATATTGACCTGCACCACTTTTGGTATCTTCTGCATTTTTCTCCAACAAGCCTTCATAGATTTTACCTTTCAAGTCTGCGCCCATTAAGCTCCATTGCTCACGGTTAATCATGTCGATTACTTTCAACAACTTGGCCGGGTCTTGAATTTTATTTTGCGACTTGGTAAATATTTGCCCTAACATGCCCGACTCGGTGGCTAATGTGCGCAATAATTGATTGTAAAAGGCTTCTAATTCTGCGCCTCTTTTGCCCGACAAAGTTTCCCAATTACAGATTTCTCCGGCTTCTATTTCATTACCTTCTACATCTTTTAGATTTGGGAAATGTAGATTTTTAGAATATGGCGGTTTATTTAATTCATCTGCCATTTTTAAAAACAACAAATATGTTATTTGCTCTAAATAATCGCCATAGCCAACGCCATCATCTCTTAGAACATTAGCGAAATTCCAGACTTTTGATATTATAGCGGTTTGTGTCATTTTGTTATTGTGAATTTTGATTCAATTTTTACATCCTCAAAAGTATATGCCCAATATTCCAAAGGTTTTTTAATTATTTTCTGAATAGTTTTAAAATATTTCAATGAAATGCCAGTCAATTCAGCTGGACCAACTATAATTAATTTTTTAATTTTTACTTCATTATCTAAAAAGGCATATTCAAATAATTGACCTAAAGCTAGTCTAATATTCATTAGGGTATTTCCATTTGTTTTTATTTCAAATAATGAATAACCTTCTTTCTCAAGAAGTAATACATCTATTGTACTTGAGCCTACTTTTGTAAGCTCAATTGAAATATTATCCTTATTTATGCCTTTTACTTTCTTCAAGTATTTTCCTAGATCTCTTGAAATAGCTGAATGATTTCTTGTAACATCTGATTTCCCACCACTGTTTGTCTTTGAATATTGATCTACTGATTTAGCTTCACCCTTAATGAATTTTAGTTTAAGCTTTTTGACTTCTAAGTCTTTTTGAATCAACTCATCAAGTTCATTTTCAATAATGTAAGGCATAAACCTAGTATACCTGTCACTGTTTAAAACATCTACCTCTAATAATGTTTGATACAACTCTGCTTCACTCCATTTAAATTTTACATTTGGTAAAAATGGGTTTCTTCTAAAGTGACTCCAATCAGCCTCTACTGCTTTTAATTCATTAATCATTTTTTCTTTATGAAGCTCAAAAACAGGTGCAGCACAATCCAATTCTTCATCATAACCTTCAATTATTTCAACTTGTTTTAGCTTGCCTATAATATACCTGCATTTAGAAATCGGATCAATAGTATATAGAAATAGTTCATCAATAAGATATTCATCAACTTTCATTTTATCTATACCTCGAATATATCCATATTGGAACCCGTTTAACCTATATCGAGGATTAAACAACCATTCTTCAGGGGCAAAACCATATCGACTTTCATAAAGCTTATTCTTCTTGAGTTGATTTTCTTTACTCCACTTGTGAAAACTAGGGAAATGCCAATCATTCTCATTCCAAGTCAAACGCATTAGCCTTTTTGTTTTCCACAATTCCTTTTCTATTTTATAATAATCCGCTAGGTGTTTTTGAAAGAAATTATGGCTTTCTTGTACAAGCCGCTCCCAAGAATAATTCTTAATTTCATCTATTGGAATAAGTTGCCAACCAGCTCCAACCTCATCTCTTAAATTATCAAATACTGATTTTAAGAGAGTCGTAAAATAAGGATCGTCTCTATGAATATCCAACTTATATAATAGTTGTCCATCTGTATGAATTCCAATTGTATAATATAACAGATTTTGTTTGAAATCAATTGGGTAAACCCTATACCAGGTATATTGTTTATAATCTTGTCCCGTTTTATTGTTAGTTTGAATGTTCCAGTTCTTACGTCCTTTTACAACCCATCCTTTGTTTTCTAATTCCTTAGCCCATTTTTTCGTTTTTTCCCAGGACACTTGATTTAGATAATAACCAATGTTTTTATCAATTGAATTTAACTTGTCATATTCAGTTCTTCTAATTAGAGATTTAAAAGAATCTAAATCTTTTTTTGTAAAAAACCCGTCTTTTTCTTCAGTGTCTACAATTGGAAAACCTTTTTTCAATAATACTCTCTGTGCTTCATTAGTGTTAAAATTGTGGCGTGGAATAGTCTCACCAATTAGTTTATATGTTTTACGAATAATTGTTTTTGGTGGCACTAAATTTCCCTCATACCATACGCTATATGGAGTCTCTGTAAATCCTTCTTCAATTAATAAATTAATTGCTGTTTCTATCTCTTTTGGGTCTAAATCATCAAACATATCATTCCTTTTTCTCTTTCTTTATCCGCTCCAACAATACACTTGCCGGCTCATAATCCTTTGCCATTTTGCAGGCGGCTAATTCTTGTTGGGTAAGTAGTTTGCCTTCAAAGGCTTTTTTGAGAATGCTTTGGCGCAAGGCTTCTGCCTTTTCTAAACTTTCCGCAATGCTTTCTTCTAATTTATCACAAACCGATAAACGACTTTCTATTTCTTGGACGATTTGGTGTTGTTCTTGAACAGATGATGGAAACGGCACTGGAAAACTTTTTAAATCATCCAAATTAAGACCTGCTTTAACAGCCCCTCTTTGAATTTGATTCAAATGATAATGACCACCTGTTTTTGATATGATCCAATATCCCACATATTTCTTATCAAAACCATCTTTAGGTCGACAGAGTGAAACATGTTGATTTACAAAAGCATTTTCAAGTTTTGGGGCAATCGCAAACATTCCTAAGTATCCAGTAATAGAAAATAGAAAATCACCTTCTTCTACTTTAGTTCGTAACCCTTCTGAATTATTTGGAGGATTTACATACTTCAATTTTGATTCTCTTAAATCTAGCTGAAGTGTATCGAAATTTAGGTTAGTTATTCTAATAAAAATCGCACCAGATTCTGAATAGTATTTTGCCCAGCCTCTTGAACCGCTTGTTACAAAAGAAAACAATTCGCCACTTTCAATCCATTTCCAATTCTTTGGTAATTCTCCTTCTTGAATGTTTGAATTTGTGAAACCTCCCTCAAACGCTTTCTTTAAAACGGCTTGGCGATAGACTTTTAATTGTGCTTGTGCCGTTGTTAAATTGGCAATGCCATTATCTAACTCGCTAAACAATTGCTCTATTTTAGAAACGATAACGCGCTGTTCGGGGAGGGGTGGAAGTTTGTATCTAATAGCTTGAAAATTCCCTTTATTAACTATGGCAACTGTAGTAGCTGAAGATTTTTTTTCTAATTGCAGTTTAAAATAAGGAGATTGAGCTTGATAAAAGGTATAAAAAGAGTATATATGTTTTATCGGTTTTATTGCATTAATTTGCTGATTAAATGTTACTACTTCTTTATTAATTCCAACTCTACCTAAATTACCAATACAAGTAATCAACGTTGAAAATGGGGGCAATACCCTAGACTTTTTTGCACCTGAATTGGTTAAGTATTCTTGAGTTTCTTTAACTGGTTTATTCCATAGGTTTGGAGGTTTGACAAATGGAATTTCTGAACCATAATTTGAGGGTTCTTTTTTTGATGGCGTATTACCTGTAACAATTTCAAAAATTTCTTTTAATTCACATTCTACCCAATCTTCTCTCATATTCAACTTCATTTTGCGTGAGGGATAGTAGCGATATCCTTTTGTCTGAATTTGGATTTTTTGGATGTCAGGATGATATGATTTTTTTTTGCTTTCATCTATTTATTTTCGATTATATCCTTTATTGTCGGGATGGTTTACGTTGTATACTCTTTTGTATTCTAAGCTTTTTGAACCAATCTTAATATCTTTTCATCTTATCCATCCTAATTCAGACAGTTTACGCCACCAACACTTCATTTAATTCGTTAATAATGTCATTCATTTGCTCACCAAACAATTGATACATTTTTCCTCGTCCGCCTTTGGCATCAAAAGGGGTGAAATCCAAATCTTCTACTTCAATATGATAACTGCTCACCACATGGTTTTTCAACATCCTTAACCAATCCATTTGTTCCTCGGTAAATCTATTGTGTTGTCCGGCATTTTGCGCAAAAATCCAGTTTTTAAAATTCTCGTCAATTTGTTTATCGTAAGGCGTCAAAACGGCATCAATGCCACAAGCTTTCCGTATTAAAGAAATTAAAATGGTTAACTCGTTTTCCGGTCTTTGGCTTTTGGTTTTTTCCAAAGTGTTGTAAGCTTCCCAAACATAGTCGGGCGCCAACATTGGTTTGTGCTGCCGTAATTTCTCCATTACTTCTTTAATCATTTTAAAAGTAATGACTCTTCTGTTATACGGTTGATCGTAAAAAATACTAAGGGCTTTTATTTCGTCTTTATGCGCTTTTAGATAATCACTGAAGTCTTTTACAATTTCATTGGCTTTGTCAACAGAAGTGGTGTCCCATTCCGATTTGGTAACTTCATCAATATTAATGGAATCCATGATCTGCTCGTGCTCTTTCCTTACATTATCTAAATAATCGTTCAATTCTCCATTAAAAGTAGTGGCGGCTGTATTCAATAATTCTGCCTGCACTTTTTCTATAGCAAAATCTAAACTTGGTAAATCATCCCTTTTCATGGCCGCTTTCGCTTTGGTTTCAATGGCATCAGGATCGTAAGCATCCAATAATTCTTTGGTGATTTGCTTCAAATTTTTGCCATTGGCATATTCTGCAATTTTTACTGCTTCTTTTTCCGTAATCTGCTTTTCTAAGCGAATTAGTCTATTGGCCAACGACAAAAATAGATCTTCTTCTTTTACACCAACGGTAATTGCACCTAATAAATCCTTTAATGGCACACTCCGCTTTCTTTCCAGCGGTCGGCTATCGGTTTTCTTTGATTTTACTGCGCCAACCGCATCTACAATTACAAAATGGGTTTTAGACTTAGCGGTAGCAGAAACTTGTTGTAGTTTATCGTTGCTAATGGTTCTCGTGCCTCTGCCTTTCATTTGCTCAAAGTAGTTGATGCTTTTTACATCGCGCATAAACAACAATACTTCCAACGGTTTTACATCTGTTCCCGTCGCGATCATATCTACCGTAACTGCTATACGCGGATAATATGAGTTTCGAAATCGATTTAAAACCGACTTTGGATCTTCTTTAATTTTATAGGTTACTTTTTTACAGAATTCGTTGCCTTCGTTAAATTCTTCTCTAACTATTTTTATGATGTCGTCGGCATGGCTGTCGGTTTTTGCAAAAATGAGGGTTTTCGGCACTTCGTAATCGCCATTTTTATCTATTCTTTTTGGAAAAATTTCCCGTTTTAAAGCGGCTCTATATTCTTTTATAATATTCCTAATCTGACTTGGATTGACGACTTTTTTATCGAGATCGTTTTTCTCGTAATGGGTATCTTCATCTTCTTGCTGCCAACGCTTCTTGCGCGTTAATTTATCTCTTCGATCTACAAACCAACCCGCTTTAACGGTATCACCTTTTTGCGAAATTCTAGTTTCGATGGTATAGACATCGTACGGCACATTTACGCCATCGGCAACGGATTCTTCGTACGTATATTCACTGACGACATTTTCATTAAAGAAACCGAATGTTCGCTTGTCGGGTGTTGCAGTTAGTCCAATCAAAAAGGCATCGAAATAATCTAAAACTTGTTTCCAAAGGTTGTATATAGAACGATGACATTCATCTATCACAATAAAATCAAATTGTTCAATAGGCACTTTTTCGTTATAAATAACCGGTAAAGGTTCTTTACTATTAATCTGTTGTTGCATCCAACTTGATTCATTAGGATTGTCTTGCTCTGCAACTTCGTCTAGTTCTTCGCCTTTTAGAATGGAATACAAACGTTGAATGGTGGAAATGCAAACTTGACTATCGGGTGCCACATAACTCGAATTGAGTCGCTGTACATTATACAACTCTGTGAACTTACGATTATCGTCCGTGGGTTGATATTTCATAAATTCCTGTTCGGCTTGCTCACCTAAGTTTTTAGTATCCACCAAAAATAAAATTCGCTTTCCTTTGGCATGTTTTAATAATCGATAGATAAAAGTTGCTGCTGTAAAAGTTTTGCCTGCACCAGTCGCCATTTGAATCAAAGCTTTCGGTCGGTTATTCTTAAACGAAACTTCTAAATTTTCGATGGCTTTTATTTGTGCCGGTCGAAGTCCTTCGGGATTTAAGGCAGGTAAATCCAACAATCTAGCTCGTAATGACTTCTCATTCTTGAGCCATTCTGCAAATGTTCTTGGTTGATAAAAACTAAAAACGGTTCTTGCTCTAGGTTTTGGATCTCTGTAATCGGTAAATCTTGTAAATGTTCCGGTGCTTTCAAAAACAAAAGGCAATGGATCGTTGTCTAAATATTTTAGTTTGGCAGTGGCATATTCATGAGATTGCTCTTCTACCACTGTTAATCGTTGTGCTTCATCTTCCTTTTTAGCTTCAATAATGCCTACCGGATTGCCATCTACAAACAGAACATAATCGGCGGGACCTGAATTGGTTTGGTATTCTCTGACTGCAACACCTTTTCCGGCGGCTAAATTTATTCTTTTCTTTGATTGAATTATCCATCCTGCTGCACGCAACATCTTATCGATCTTATCTCGAGCAATTTGTTCCGGATTCTGGTTTAGGTTTGGATTCATCCTTAAACAATCATTAATTCTCAAAATGCTCTATATGAGACCATTGAGGTTGTAGTATTAGATAATTTTCACAAAGCCACTAATATACATCTATACTTTGTGATTTTTAGAGATATGTTTTGAGATGAAAATCATCGTCTAATATTCCTCAACGTCCTCCCTTTTAAAGGCTGCTGCATGCTTTTGAGTTAAGCCATTGGAGAGACATTGAGGGAGTGGAACTACATAGATTTATATTTGGAATTTTAAACAGCGGTTTATAATTCATTTTACCTTAAAGAAGAAGAAACTGAATAATCAGAAATTGCTTTATATACTTCCGCACTCATTTGAGTTTTACCATTATACTCAAAATGGAGTGTTGAGTTATTGGAGTCAACAATTCTTGTTAAATCGCTTATTTCAATAAATATGCTGTGAATTTGAAAATTGTAATCATCCAAAAAATTAATGGTTAGTCCGCCTCCATAATAATTATCATGTAAATCATTTAAGCCTTCAACATCTAATTTAAAATATAAAACATCTCCTCTATAAACTGCTGACATATCGGTACTTGCTCCCCTTTTGACATAATCTAAATCATACTCTCCATAAAATTTTAAGTTTGGGTTAAGTACTGTAGACTTAGTAATAGAGTCTGACTCCATATTGCCTAATTCAGTAATTTGATTATCAATTATTCTGTACACCTTATCATTATGTACAAATGTATTTTCTCCAATTTGCACAGTTTTAGAAGATGGATTGATGCAAGATGTTAAGCCAATGGCTATCAATAAAATAGTTAAAATTATGTTCTTCATATTAGTTTTTTATTAGCAATTACATTTATAATTAAATATATAGTTGTGAAACCTTTCGCCATAAGAATTTGGGACACCTAATCCTCCTAGTTTAAAATTATTCCAATTACTTTGTGGAATGCCACAGAATATATAAGAGTTAGTTGAAAAACTATATTCGTTCCTTTTAATTTCTGCTATTACATAAATATCTCCCAAGTATTCATAAGCAGTTACTGTTTTCAACCATTCTGAATTCATAGTATAGCTAGACACTTTTCCCTTTTGATTTCCTTTGCTTTTTATATAAGTATACAATTCATCGCAATTCATTGTACTAGTAGCCTGATAATTCTTAACCGCTTGTGCTATATGTGCTTCTCGTAAAATTTCTTGGGAACAACCCTCTAACGCTTCCAATGCATTATTGAGTTTATCTACGGCATAATTTAAATTTCTTATAGCTTGGTGTATATAATCTTCTGCACTTTCAACATAATCCAGCAAATAGTCTTGTTCGTCTTCATAATAGGCATTTGAAAGCTCATCTATTGCATAAGCTATTTTCCTCTTAGCAGCATAAAAGTAGTTTTCTGCATCAGCAGCTTCAGCTGATGCATCATCGCAATTAATATCAACCGCTTTGTCTTCTGCCTCATTTGCCTCATCTTCTGCATAACCAACATATCTTTTTGCACTTGATAATTCGCTCTCTGCAGCTTCAGCATAATATTGTAAATCAATCATAGTTGTACTACTATAACAATTATCAATTTCGTATAAAGTGTTCTTGATTTTTTTAAAGGCCGATTCATAATACTCATATGCATCATTTATTTCTTCAATTATCTCTTCTACTTGTGCACAAATAAAATTTGAGAACAAAACACTTGAAAGAAATATGAGTAAAATTGATTTCATGCAGTTTACTATTTTACATTTTTGGATTTCTCAAAAAATATCCAGCACCCAAACCAATTATTCCAACAATAACTAATGATCCATAATCTGCTCCTTTTTTTGTAAGGTTCTTAACAAAAGAAGAGTAATCTCTATTCATTGTCAACTCACAAACTCCATCAATATGTTGATGTGATGGATTACCGTGATGAAAATGATAGCCTCCATAACTTCTATCATGGTGCCCACCTTTCTTGTCAGTTCCTCCACTATGCGCAAATACACAAAACATACTGAATAATAATACCAGAAATATAAATGTTTGTTTCATGTTAAAATAAATCTAAGTATAAACAAAGTCATATTAAATCAAATATACATCTATACTTTGTGATTTTTAGAACTATGTTTTGGGATGATAATCGTCGCCCATTATTCCTCAACGACCTCCTTGCATAAGGCTGCTGCATGCTTTTGAGTTTGCGCTTGAACTTGAATTTGACAATTGTCACTTAAAACTTTTGACTTTACCCTTAAGACTTACTTCAACTTCCCTTTTACGTCAAAAGCATCGCGCAGGCCATTGCCAATCAGATTGAAGGCCAAGACCAAAACCATAATGCAAAATCCCGGTGCTAACGCTAAGAATGCTTTGCCAGGAATATATAAGTAGTTTCTATACTCGCTCAACATATTTCCCAAAGAAGGTTTGGGCGGTTGTACACCAATACCGATAAAGGACAAACCTGCCTCGATCAAAATTGCGGCGGCAAAATTGGCGGCCATAATTACCATCAAAGGACCAATAATATTGGGTAAAATATGCAGCACAATAATCCTAAAATTGTTGTATCCTAATCCTCTTGCAGCTTGTACAAATTCCATTTCCCGCACTACCATTACCTGACCTCTAACAATCCTGGCCACTTCTACCCACATGGATAATCCTACGGCAATATAGATCACCCAAAAGCTTTTGATCCATTTCCCTAATGCAAAGGAAAGCGCCATCGCTAATAAAATAGTTGGAATACTCCACACCACATTGATCAGCCATGTGGCCATATCATCGTAGTTTAAAAATCCTTTGGTAGAAAAAGGTGGCCCGATCAACTTAAAGACAAATCGTAGCAAAGCAATTGCCCCAACGAATAGTGCCAATGCTATCAAAAAAGAAAGTACGGCATGATTGGTAAAGGAAAGATTGACGCCAAACACCAGTAACAAAAAGAGGGTCACTAAGGTGATGATCACCGCTAATTTGGAGGCATTGGAGATTTTAATTTTATCATTCCTGTAATATCCCGCCGTGGCACCAATAGCAATGCCAATGGTGAGTGATATCATCACGGCAACCAAACCAACCGATAAGGAAACTCGCAAACCGAATAACAACCGACTTAAAATATCTCGTCCGAATTTATCGGTTCCCAATCGATATACTTTCGTAAACGCCGCTTCCATCTCTACCTGCTTCTGCAGATTGAGAATATTGGTGCTTTCCTTCGTACCATTCGGTAAGGTGTAAGTCACCGATTCTCCATCAAAACTTACCTTTTGCTCCTGACCGTCAAAGGGATATAACACATCAAGAATGTGAAAGGTGTCCATTTCTGATGCATACATCGAGCCTCTGTAAACATCCGCCACCACATAAATGGAGTCAAACGTAAATCCATTGATGGGAACCATCTCATAAGGATTATCTCTCCCGGTAAATGTTTTGACCAAAAAATTGGCCTTTCTCACCGGGCGATTCCTCCTCACTTTTAAAATATCGATCTTAAATCCCGGACTTTCATTGGCAATCTCCAATATCTGATCATTGGCATTGGGTGTTTTGTCCGGCGCAATCATCGATGCAGCAATAGCCAGCAAAATGGCCACCACAATGATTACAATGCTAAACATGGCCGGATAGTTCGTCTTTAAACGCTTCCATGCTTTTTGTAACGGAGATTCTATCTTTTGAGTAGCCATAATTGGTCAGCAACAAATGCTTTAATATCACGAAAATAAACGCTTCTATCGGATTTCCGAAATATGTATTCCTTTTGAATCCAAAAATTGATGAATTGATATTTTTAAGTATCCGCCATCCAGCTGACAATAGGCGGATTATTCTTGCACCATTATAAAAATGACATCAGGATAAAATCACTAAGTCATTGATTTACTGCATGTAATAAAATATGCAAATCATATTTTTTTGATATATATTTATGTTGTCAAAATGAAATTAGGTTCGTCTAGCCGTAAATAGGCCGTTCCATCTTAATGGAACCGAAATGATCTCCCCTTTTATGCAGCAGATTCAATAGGATCTGTGAAAGAGTACATTGGCAAAGAAATAAAATGAGATACCTTTTAATACTAGGATTACTGATTACCTTAAATTATTCTCCGGTGCGAGCACAGTCCATCGGAATAGGAACGGATTATCCCAATCCCAATGCTATTTTAGACGTAAAATCTACAGAAAGAGGCGTTTTATTGCCACGGCTAACCACTATTCAACGCAATAGCAATTTAGGTAGTTTGACCCTTGCTGATGAAGGTTTGCTGATCTACAATACCACCGATCTTCAATTCAACTATTGGGATGGCAGTCAATGGGTGACATTTCCCGAAAGTAGTGTAGTAACAGCCAACAACGGCTTGAACATAAGTGGCAATGAAGTGAGATTAGGGGGCACCTTAACGCAAAATACCACCATCAGTCAGGCGAATTTCAGTCTGACTTACGATCTTACCGGCACCGGCAACTTTTATGTCAATGATTTAGGCCAAACTAAATTTTTGGTTAGAAATGATGGTAAAGTGGCTATCGGCAGTCCTTTGGCACAAGGCAATTTCAATGTCACCGGAGATTCTTATTTCTCAAACGACCTTTATTTAAGAGAAGGTAATGTTACTTCCGGAGATATTTTGGGACGATGGTATGATGAATCTGATGACGGCGTTTTCGACCTCTACAGAGACAATAATGTCAATATTAGACTGCACGCCAATGGTGAAACGGTTTTCAATGAACGAGCCGCCTCCATCGACTTTAGAGTGGAAACGGCGTTAAAGCGATATGCATTGATGGTGGATGGGGATGATAATTTAGTAAGAATCGGAAACACAGATCTGGGCACCATTTTATTCAACGGTGCAGTAATCGATGGTATAACTTTAGATTATGTGGCCGATTTTCAAGCCGGCACAGGAACAGGAGGAACCGCCATCGGGATAGGATCAAGAGAATTTATTTTTGATGCCGGCAGTGATATTTTGGCTACCAATGCCAGCATTTTTCCGGTTTATCATTTAACACAAGACATTGGAAGAGATTCCATGTTGGCATGGGATGATGTTTATGCCGACGCCTTTATTGTGGCGTCTGATGAGCGGTTGAAAAGAGACGTCAAGAATATTGAATACGGTTTGAAAGAAATCATGCAAATCAAACCTGTTTCCTATATCAGAACCGACGACCCATTTAGTGAGCGTAAACTGGGCATATTGGCACAACAAGCTTTGCCTTATGTTAAAGAAGCCATTAAAACACACAATCATCGGTTGGTAGATGAAACCAATCACATTTATGAGCGATACGAGGCGCCCTACATGGGAGTAGAATATATGCAGTTGGTGCCGGTTTTAATTAAGGCCACGCAAGAGCAACAAGCAATTATCAATCAGCAAAAAGAGGAGATCGTTGATATGAAAACCAAATACGATCAATTGCTGAAAAGAATTGAACAACTGGAAAACGGGAAACCGCGTTAGGTTGAATGCCCTATCTTTATTGGTTGAAGTGAAATTTATTCCCATTTTTTTCACTTTTTGTTACGGATTTATTCCCTAACTTTAGTGCTCCCCTTTTATCGGTCTATATCCAATTAATTAGGTAATAAATGTTTAAAAATTTTCTGCTGTGTTGCTTCATCGGCTGTAGTCTTTCCGGTATCGGACAAAGTATTGGTATTGGTACGGATTATCCTGATGCACAGGCTATTTTACATATTCATTCTACTGATCGCGGCATTTTTATTCCTCGAATGACTACTGCTCAACGAGATGCTAACATCACTCCCTTGATCAACACTACGGATGAAGGCTTATTGCTGTACAACTTTGATGATTCGGCTTTCAATTATTGGGATGGTACGCAATGGATTGTATTTCCTTCTTTGCTCAGCGGAAATGATGATGATTGGTATGAAGCACTAACCGTAACCTCACCAAATGCTATTGGCGATAACATTTACACCAACGGCAACGTGGGTATTGGCACTAATGACCCTCAGTATTCATTGGATATTTTTGGCGACTTAAGAGTGGAAGGCGGTGGTGCAGGACATAACATTTATGGTGGAGCAGTCGGATCCATTTTTATACGAACCAACAGTGGTTTGGCCATAGATCTGGAAGAAGATGGCGGCAGTAGCGGTTATTTCAGAATAAGAAATAATGCCGACCAAAATGTTTTTCGAGTAGATCATAGCGGATTAACGACCATTGACAATGATTTGGTTTTTGAAAGTACCGGCAATCAAATACGGTTTGAAGGATCCAGTCCGGTAGATATATTTTTAAACACGGCAGATAACAATGCCGGTTTAGATATTGAAAGTCAGGGTGGCATTGACATGGTATTGGACAGAGATAACTCCTCTACCGGAGCTAGCTTCACGATAAAGAGAAATGATGATGGAACCGCCGCCGTCAATACACTTTTTACCGTTCCGGAAGACCAAACACCACTGGTATATCCTTATGGAATTGGCTCGGGAGAAACCGGAGGCATTCGTTTTAGAGAATTGGAAGCCAATGGGTCAGATTACATCAGATTAAGGGCTCCCAACGCTTTATCCGGCGCCGTCAATCTTACCTTGCCGAATACTGATGGTAACAATGGCGAAGTATTAACCACGGACGGATCGGGTATTTTAAGTTGGAGTGTTGCCGGAGGCTCAGATGATGATTGGTACACCATCGGAGGCGTAAATGCACCCACCAACATCAACGATAATATTTACACTTTGGGTGGCGTAACCATTGGCGATAATACCAACGCCGCACCTACTAATGGCTTAAGATCAATTGGTGATGTAAGGATCGGCTATACGGGGAATGCACCGGCCAGCACACCTGCCGTTGGCTCCAATGCTAAGTTACAGGTGTTAGCAACCACTAATGGCGACAATGGCATTTTTGTGCATAGCCAAGGTAATATTGGCAGCGGAAGAGGACCAACAGGAGTAACAGCCATAAGTGAACAATATTTAGGCGTATTCGGGATTTCCTACAATAATGGCACGAATGGGTATGTATCTGCAGGAGGTTATTTTGCAGCGATAGGTTCTGATGCAGACAGAGTAGGTGTTGTGGGCACTACTGAAGTCAATGGCAGCGGTGTGCCGGTGTATATCAATTCAGGATTTAAGAATGGTGTGGCCGGACATTCTACGGGCAGTGGATATGCTATTTACGGCAACAACACCAGTGCTGCAGGATGGGCGTTGTTTGCGGAAGGCGATGCCGGAACCACTTCCAATGCGTGGACACCGTCAGATAAAAATTTGAAGCAAAAGATTTCAGCCATTCCCACCGGCCTGTCGATCATCCATCAACTCAATCCTGTTTCTTACCAGTTTATTGATGGTATTGGTTTCCCGGAAGGCAAGAAGTACGGATTCCTATCGCAGGAAGTACAGCAAGTAGTGCCTGAATTGGTCAAGAAAAAACTGCTACCCCAACCGACATTAATGAGTGCCAACGAAACGCAACGTATTTATACCAACATCCGCCCGGAAG
>JAGQYH010000239.1 GCA_020436175.1 Bacteroidota bacterium | reverse complement strand
TCCGGTAGTTGATCCCAAACCGACCAGCCTTTCAACCAACCACCCGGCACAAATTCACTAGGCCCCTGGATGTACTCATAAACATGCTGATTGATGTGTTTAAAGCTTCGCATCACCGGCTCGGGCCATTGGTCAGCCGGAAACCGACAAATATGTTTTGTATAAAATTCTTGAAAAACCATATTCAAATAGGTTTCGTCATGAAACAGCTCTCTGGATTCATAGTATTCTAAAGAATCGACCAAGGAAGCACGCATGGTCTTGCGGAGTTCAGCATTGTAGGCTTCGTATTTATCAAAATCCGCTGTCATATTGGAAATGATCATGCCCTTCAAATTTTGCTGATACTTCAAAGCATACTCCATCGCTAATATTCCACCCCAGGAATTGCCCAGGATGTAAAAATTATCTTGATTTAAACCGAGTGCCACTCTAACCTGTTCCAACTCTTCTACAAATCGGTCCATGGTCCATAAGCTGTCATCTTCCGGTTGGTCTGAATAATAAGATCCTAATTGATCGTAATGATAGAACTCAATATTGGCTTGCGGAAAGAAACTTTCAAAGCACTCCATATACTCATGCGTTAATCCCGGTCCTCCATGAAGCAATACCACCTTCATCGGACTGTTACCAAAACGCTTGGTCCATACGTTATACCCTTCTTTGAGTGGTATCAATTGAATACCGCCGGCTTGGAAATTCCCGGAAGTGGTGAAATCATTATAGGCACATTCATCTGTAGTAGTATTCTTTACCTCTGTTTCAGTGGTTTGGCAACCGACGATCAATAGTCCAATAAATATGATCGCAATAAAAAGGAAGTTAAAGTGTTTCATCTGTAATTTTTTTGTTTTTTAATGGTCAGATGGTATTCGCCAACGAAAAATATTCATGTACGGTAGGTATGAATATTTATTCTTATGGCTCATTTCATAATAGTTGTCTTATCTATTCTAAAAGTAAGATATATTAATGAAAAGATTAATGGAATAAATTTATAGGAAACATCTGGTGGATTGATTTGGCTTTGTCTCTCAAAAGCAAAAGAAATTAAAGCGATAACCAACAAGCGGCACTATATTTGTAATCTTACACAGTAAACATTAAAGAACGAAAATGTATAGAACCATTCTAACTATAATTTGTGCCTTGCTGATAGGTACAACCCAAGTAAATGCTCAGGGATTTGGAAAATTTTTAAAGAAAGTAGAGGAAACCGTAAAAGGCGATGGTGCTTCTGATCTGACAGAAGGTGAAGTAGTATCCGGATTAAAGGAGGCCTTGATGATCGGTGTGGAAAAAGGAGTCGATCAATTGTCGCAACCCGATGGATATTTCAAAAATCTGGAGATCAAGATTCCTTTGCCACCGGAAGCGCAAGTAGTAGAAGATAAACTGCGAAAGATCGGATTAGACAAACAAGTGGATGACGCCATTGAATCACTTAACAGAGCTGCTGAAGATGCCGTGGTTGGAGCGAAGGATATTTTCATTAATGCTATCAAACAAATGACGGTAACGGATGCCATGAGTATTTTAAGAGGCGATCAAGATGCCGCCACCAAATTTTTAGAAAGAACCACACGGCCGGCACTGGTAGAAAAATTCCAACCAACCGTAAAAGTTTCTTTAGATAAGGTGGGTGCCACGAAATATTGGAATACTGTATTTACGACCTACAATAAAGTGCCTTTTGTAGAAGATGTGAATCCCGACTTAGAAGTGTATGCCACCAATAAGGCCATTGACGGCTTGTTTCATCAGATTGCCAAGCAAGAAGCAGAGATCAGAAAAAATCCCGGAGCGCGGGTAACAGATTTGTTAAAAAAAGTTTTTGGATCTTAGATTTTAATCAATAATCGCTAGTTTATAGTAATTATTTCAATTAATATAAATCAAAATGAAAATTTTAAATAAGATTCTAACAGGATTAATGCTAATGGTATTTTTCATTAGTTGTAGCGATAATAATGAAAACAATTTCACTAAAGTTCGAGTGGTGTTAACAGATGCTCCCGGCGATTATGAGGAAGTAAATATTGATGTTCAAGAGTTCAGAGTGAATTACACAGACAGTGAAAATGATGGCTGGATGACCTTAGATTTGGATAATCCGGGTGTTGTCAATTTACTGGACCTAACAGGTGGAGTCAATTTGCTATTGGTTGATGAGGATTTACCATCGGGTAATTTAAAGCAAATTAGGCTTGTTTTAGGCAGTAACAATACAATAGTTATTGATGGAAATGAACTACCGCTGAACACGCCCAGCGCCCAGCAATCGGGTTTAAAAATAAATGTTAACTATGATTTGTTAGCCGGTGTGGCTTATAACATAACTTTAGATTTTGATGTAGATAAATCTATCGTTGAGGCAGGCAATTCAGGGAACTACAATTTAAAACCGGTTATTAGAGCTACTGCTGAAGCACAGTCAGGAGCCATTTCCGGCTCTGTTACACCTTTTGATGCTCAAGTTTTGGTATCGGCATATGATGGTATTGGAGGTGACACTATACGGGCCTTTGCGAATTCAACAGGTGATTTTTTGTTGCAAGGATTATCGCAAGGCATCTATTTCGTAGACATTCAGCCGAGCGTAGCCAGCGGATATCAAAATGTTGTAGTGGATAACATCCAGGTATACATTGGAAATGTTACAGATATGGGTGAAATAGACATCAATTAGATGTCCCAATCTAACAGCTTTAGTGTGAGCTGACATTTGACCAACATTTGTTCTCTCAAGATTAATTTAGGAAAGGATTTTTAATGATTTGTAACTGCCATATCAACTGTTTAATTCTTGGCAACAAATCACATCTTCCATAAATAAAACTATACCTTAGTAAACTATTGCAATAGCTTGTTGTTACATGCCTGTTAGAAGTAAGTATGATAAAAAACCAGTGGTATATAGCTTGTTTCGAGGATGAATTGAAGAAGAACACCGTTCTGAGTAGGAAAATTGTAGGCGAGGAAATGGTGATATTTAAGAACTCAGCCGGATCCGTAAGTATTTTAGAAGATCGGTGTTGTCATAGAAATGTTCATTTGTCGCTGGGCAGTATTGAAGGAGAACATATTAAGTGCGGCTATCATGGTTGGCAGTACAATACGGATGGGAAATGTGTGCATATTCCCATGATAGAAGACAGCCAGAAAATACCCGCTTCCGCTTGTTTGAAGAAATATCCTTTTCAATTTAAGTACCAAGCCTATTGGGTGTATATCGGCAAAGAAGATTTAATGGGCGAAGCTGAAATTCCCGATTTAGAAGTGTTGAATCAATATCGATTCGTACACAATAAACATATCATCAAAGCCAATATCAAATTAGTGGCAGAAAGTTTGTTCGATGCACAGCATATAAATCATGTTCATCGAAACAGTATCAAAACACTTTTAGGTAAGTTACGAGAACCTAAAACGGAATACGATATTAAGGTCAATGACAAAAGTTTATTGGGTCGATATCAACGCATCAACAATAGTTCTGTTTTTGAGAAGATCTATTTTGGTTGGCAGCAACATATTGATACGCGTTTTGCTTTTTGGTTTCCACATACTTCGCTGTTGGACTCATATTTCCCCAAACACTTACACTTTCCGGCAAGACGCTTAGTGATCTTCGAGCATTTTTATGAGATAGATGAAGAACATGTGATGATGATACAGATCACGGCTTGGAAAAACATTTTTCGATTTAATCCATGGTTTGCCAAGTGGTTCATGAAACAAAAAAGCGATACCATTGTTGAAGAAGATATAGCCTTTTTAGAGAGTAACCGACATTGGCATGAGCAAAGAACATTGCAGGATTTGATCATAAAGAATGATGAGCCTACCATAAGTTTCAT
>JAGQYH010000238.1 GCA_020436175.1 Bacteroidota bacterium | reverse complement strand
CTGAGGCTAAGTTAAAAGCCATGAATGAGCCGGAACCGGTTGTAGCAGAGGAAACCACTGAAGAAGAAGTTGCTGTTGAGGCAAGCGCAGAAGAAACCAGTGAAGTAGAAGCTACTGCTGATGTAGTAGAAGCTACAGAAGAAGTGGTTGCAGAAGCAGAGGCAACAACAGAAGAAGCACCAGAAGAGGCTTCTGAGGAAGAAAATAAAGAAGAAAACACTTAAGATATAAGCTTAACATCATAAAAGCCACTACTTGTTAGTGGCTTTTTTATTGCCCTTAAGCGACATCTCAGAAGATTTAGTTTGGTATTTAATATGAATAATTTTTATATTGCATCTTATAAATGTATAACCCTACATCATGCAACATAAAAAGACCCCAATTATCCTTAACAAGGCTATTGATAACAACTTAAAATTTAAAAGCTACAATAAAAAGCAAAATTTTGATTATCAATTAAATATCAACAACCTCTATACAATGAAATCCATTCTTCTTTTAATTTGCGGCATCGTTTTGTTTCAAGTTTTGGTCAGTGCAGTTATATATCCGATCTTAAATATTTTTGGCCTGGAATACAACGCGCTGATTACGCTGTTTATATTGATCCATGTTTTATTGATCCCTGTTTATATGAGATTTGGTTTCTCATTAATCGGATTGGCTTACAACAAACTCAATCGATAAAAATACTTTACCCATATTTCTGTTAGTTTGATTATTTTCACGATTCAACCAATCCATTTGAACGTGAATGCAGCACAATTACATCTTCTATTCAATCATTGGCCGTTAGTTTTAGTCGTGATAGGTTTTTTTGTTCTCTTTTACGGAGAATGGAAAAGTGAAATGAGTTATAAGAATTTAGGGCTCTTGTTATTGATATTGGCGGCATTGTTTACTATCCCTACTCAATTATCAGGAGAAGGTGCAGAGCATATTCTTATGGAGCAAAATCTGGCAGAACATAGCCGTGTCGAAATACATGAAGCATTGGGTTTTTGGACTGCCATTTTAACTTACAGTATTGGCGTATTGGCTTTTGTAAGCTTACTGATGATTCATAATGTTCATTCATTCTTCACCTATCTGCGACAGTTTGTTTTAATACTGGCTGCCGGTGCCATAGTCCTCATTGCTATCACTGCTCATGTTGGAGGTGAGATCCGACATACAGAAATTCGGCTCAACAACGTGGAATAAGCTATGTGTTTAATTCTTGTCGCCTATAAGCTTCATCCTCAAACTAAACTAGCCGTATTGGCTAACAGGGATGAGTTTTATGATCGACCGACAGAAAATGCTCAATGGTGGGATACCTCCCCCAATATTTTAGCGGGAAAAGATCTTAAAGCCGGTGGAACTTGGCTAGGTGTTAACGAGTATGGAAAATTTGCAGCATTGACGAATTACAGAGATCCTGCTAAGTTTAATCCAAATGCCATTTCAAGAGGCCGGTTAGTCTCTAAATATTTAAAAAGTGAACGATCCGTATCCAACTTCATCGATCAATACATTGGCAACACCTCGGTTTATAACGGATTTAGTTTACTGCTTTACGATAATAATGACTTGTACTATTTCTCCAGTATTGATGAAAAACTGATTCGGCTGGAGCCGGGCATTTATGGTTTGAGTAATGCACTGATCAATAGCAATTGGCCAAAAATCAAAAAAGGGAGAGCTGCTATGAAAACCTATATCGAAAACAGTAAACTTTCGGCAGAAGAGGGATTTGACATATTGTTTGATAAAACCATTGCTAAAGATAAAGACCTACCATCAACCGGTGTAGATATAGAAAAAGAAAGGTTGCTCTCTCCTTTACACATTGATTATCCCGGATATGGGACAAGGTCTTCTAATGTTGTTTTCTTCAATGAAGATGATACTATTCAATTCTATGAAAAGGACCATTTAACCGGTCAACACGTTGAAAAGAAATTTACGGCTGAATAATGAAATGAGGCTAAAACCACTTCTTACGCATAAACACCCATGCGATAATGATACTGAGCAACAAGGAAATCCCTACTACAATCGGAAAAGCTACATTAGATCCGGTTAAAGGAAGTTTTACGTTCATACCATAAAAACTGGCCACTAAAGTAGGCACCATCAAAACAATTGTAACCGAGGTCAATCTTCGCATTACATTATTCAAATTATTGGAAATAATGGAAGCAAAAACATCCATCGTGCCATTTAAAATATTGGTATAAACATTTGCCATTTCTAATGCCTGGCTATTATCAATAACAATATCATTTACCAAATCTTCCGCATCCGGATCTTCCTTTATTCCGAGAAAATCTGTGCGCTGCATCTTCATCATCACCAATTCATTGGCTCTAAGGTCATTCACGAAATAGACCAATGATTTTTGAATGTCCAAAAGTTTATTCAATTCCTCATTTCTACTGGAATTATACAACTCCTTCTCTATTTCAGCGATTCTTCTATTGATCTCTTTCAAATAATGCGTAAAATAGGCCACATTTCTTTCTAAAATCTTCAATACAAATCTTTCTCTATCACTAGAGTTAAGATCTTTTACTACCGTTCTTTCAAACCATTCCATCAATGGATTCGGGTAAGAACTGATAGTAATAATCTTGTCCACCATCAAAATAATACCCACGGGAATACAGATGTATAATGAATCACTGTCAATATCATTATCTTCCGTATTATGGATTGGAGTATTGATCACGATCAATTTAACATCCTCATCTCTTTCATACCTCGACTTCTCATTGATATCTATGGAGTCCATTAAAAAATCATCGGGAATGTCTAATTCCGCACTGAGACCTTGTAAATTCTCCTTATTAAATGGACGACTAATGTTGATCCAACAATCCGGTTCCGGATGATCCAATTCAACTACAGGTGCATTTATTTTTTTATAAATCTTAATCATGCTTGTAAATGATTAGAGCTGTTTAATTGATCTCAATGGTTCCACTAAAAACCATTTTGGCAGGTCCCTCGAGCCAAATATCTGAAAATCCTGCTTTATTTTTTTTAAAATGAACATTTAACTTTCCGCCCGGCGTATTGATCATTACCGGACTTTTGGATTTCATTCCATTGAACACAAGTGATAAGGCAACCGCCACTGTACCGGTACCACAGGATAATGTTTCGTCCTCTACTCCCCGCTCGTAAGTTCGCATAAAAATATCCTGATCAACACATTCTACAAAGTTTACATTGATGCCTTTCTCGCGATAAATATCATTATACCTTATCTCTCTTGCCAAATTAACAACATCCAATTTGTCAATGTCTTCAATTTGTTTGACATAATGAGGAGATCCTGTATCCATTACAAAAGCCTGCTCATCTTTAGTAATATGCTCAACATTATTCATTTTCAATTTTACGATACCGCTCTCATCAATTGAAAAATCATGAAAACCATCGATGGCATCGAAAATTCCCTTTTGCTTTACAATCCCCAAAAATTTAGCAAAATGACTAATACATCTTCCTCCATTGCCACACATACTACTTCCCTTTCCATCAGAATTATAGTAAACCATTCTAAAATCCGAAAGATCACTTTCATCTAAAAGCATGAGTCCATCTGCACCGATGCCCAACTTTCGATGGCATAATTCAGCGATACGACTTTGATCCAATGTCAGTTTCAATTGTCGATTGTCAATGAGTATGAAATCGTTGCCCGTTCCTTGGTATTTATAAAAATTAACTGTCACTATATTCCTTTTTCAAGCATTAATTGAAAGTTTATTCCTTTATAATTTCAGGAATCACTTTTAATGAATCCTTACCATCCATTTCAACATTATTGTTATCTGCATTTTCATAAGGTCCGACAAAGATCAAGAACAAGG
>JAGQYH010000237.1 GCA_020436175.1 Bacteroidota bacterium | reverse complement strand
TGATTAGCCATTAATCCCTTCTCCAAAAGTACTTTTTTTACAAATTCGGCAGCAATTTCGTTGGTGGCTAAAACGTCAACAGATTTGTGTAACCGGTCATACAATTGTTCAATCTGTTTCTTGATCAGAGGATAGTGCGTACATCCTAAAACGATGGCCTCAATCTCTTCCAGAATATCGTTCACCAAATAATTTTCAATTACCAATTCACTGATCTGTCCATGAATAAATCCCGATTCGATCATAGGCGCTAGCAATGGAGTAGCTAAAGAATACGCTCGTATTGATGATTTAGCGGCTTTAATTTTATCATAGTAAATATTAGAACCAATAGTGCCCAAGGTGCCTATGATTCCCACCTTTTGATAATTTTCTTCTTTGATCTTTGCCACTACAGGATCAATCACATTGAAGGCAATGGCATTGTCGGCGCAAATGTCTTTTACCACTTCGTAAGCAACGGAAGAGGCCGTATTACAGGCTATTACAATGGCTTTACAATGATTGTCGAGCAGAAAATGAGTGATCTTTTCAGCATAACCTTTGATCAGGTCAGCCGATTTATCGCCATAAGGCAAATGAGCGGTATCACCAAAATAGATCAATCGTTCATTGGGCATGGCTTTAGCCAATGCATTCGCTACCGTTAAGCCACCTATTCCGCTATCAAATAATCCTATGGGTTGATTGGCATTCAATGATCATTCATTTAAGGCGTGAAAATACAACAATGGTTCTATTATAAAACAACAATGGCGATCATAACAGACCGCCATTGCAAAGATTATTTCACATTTTTAACGTCTCTTACAGACCTAATTTAGCTTTTACTTTTGGAAGGATATCTTCTGATTCGTCCGCAAAAAGTAAACTTCCTGTGCTGGCATCAAAGATATAAGTGTATTTACCTTCCGTAGCCACTGCTTTAATGGCAACATCTGCTTTTTCTAAAATGGGAGCATACAACGATTCTCTCTTTTTATTGATATCTCTTTGTATAGTTTGCTCAAACTCACCAATTCTTTTTTCAAGATCAATAATTTCTTTTTGCTTGATCTCTAAAGTTGACGGTGGCCATAATTCTTGATTCTTTTGATAATCTTTGATCTTTGTATCGTATTCTTTATACATTGATTCTAGTGTATTGTCTAAACCTGCCGCATAAGTTTCCAATTGCTTGTCAGCGGTTGCTACTGCC
The DNA here is from genome assembly GCA_020436175.1 of Bacteroidota bacterium. Lineage (GTDB taxonomy): Bacteria > Bacteroidota > Bacteroidia > Chitinophagales > JADIYW01 > JAGQYH01. The sequence goes on along the minus strand of JAGQYH010000237.1, from coordinate 2,693 downwards.
GGCATCAAACTCAACAATTCAAGTGAATTAATATATCCCAATTTCAAAGTCTGTGCGTATGATGTGCCTCCTAAAGTCATCACAACCGCAATTAATACAACTACTTTTTTTAACATCTTTCTTTTTTTATTTAGTGTAAAACAATCTTCTTGCCAATTTTTTTAAATTCCTTATTTATATCCTAAATTATTCAAAATTATGTCGCTGACATCGAATTTAGGATTGGTGTAAAGCATGGTGGCACCGCCTGATGCTTTATCAAATATAAAATCGTACGCTCTGGTTTGCGCCAGTTTTTCTACCGCATCAAACACGTTATCTTGTATCGGTTGAATGAGTTCTTCTCTTTTCTTGAACAAATCTCCTTCGTAACCGAATCGACTTCTCTGTAATTCTTGGGCTTCCTGCTCCAAATTAATGATCTCGTCTTGTTTCTTTTGTTTCATTTCTTCTGTCAATAAAAATTGCTCCGCTTGAAACTTAGCATACAATCTTTCAACTTCTTTGAATTTATCGTCAATTTCTTTCTGCCACTGCGACGCTGTATTGTCTAGTTTAGCTTGTGCTTGCAGATACGCCGGAATGTTTTCCAAGATATATTCTGTGTCAACATAAGCGAACTTCTGAGCATAAGTGCTTGAAGTGGCTGCCATCATCATTAGGCATATCAGTAAAAATCCAATTCTTTTCATGTCTAATTTTTTAATTTCTGTTATTCCGGTTCGAATCCAAGGATGATGGAAAATTCTCCATTCTTACCTATGTAATCGAAAAATCCGTTTGCCGGTGTAATAGGACTCCCAGGAGCACTATCAAATCTCACGCCATAATCAAAACCAAGTAATCCAAAGAAGGGTAAAAATGCTCTTACACCAATACCAACACTCTTATTTAGCTTAAATGGATTATAGTCTTTAAAGCCATCATAACTGTTACCTGCTTCCATAAACATTAAGGCATATATGGTGGCTTGCGGGTTCTTGCTCAATGGATATCTCAATTCAAGTGTAAACTTATTGAATAAAGCATCTCCACCATTCTGGGAATAAATATTATAACCTCTCTGTGCGATTGAGGTGGTTCCGAATAAAGTAATGTTTTGCGGTAAACCGTTGCCACCTACTTCAAATCTCTCGAATGGCGCTAATCCAAGATTCTTATTATAAGATCCCAAGAAACCAAATTTAGCAGCGGCTCTGAAAACCAATTTGTCCTGTCTGTCCAATGGTACGAACCAATCTACATTGAATCTCCATTTGTGGTATTCTACCCATTTGTATTTTTCTTCTGCAGGAACATCATCAAAATTTTGATCTTTCTTGAATAAAGAATACGGTGGCGTAAGGTTGACGGATAAGGTTACATTCGATCCTCTGCTGGGATAAGTGGTTTGATTTAAGGATGATCTTGCTAATGTTAACCCGATACTGAAGTTATTGAAATTACCATCTTGTATTACTACATCGCCTACAACGGTACCAAATGTATTCAACTTATAGTTTTGGTAGGATAAACTGCCTTGGAAAAAAAAGTTATCGTCCGGCTTTTTCAATTGCGTACCGATGGCAACCGTTGTTCCATTCGTGATTTGGCTTCCGGTAGCATCATTGTTAGCGTCCAATCTTTGGAATCTGGTTCTAAAGAAAGATACGGTAAACGGATTTTTTCTTTTGCCGCCTAACCAAGGTTCGGTAAATGAAAAGTTATACGATTGATAACGCTTACCGTTACTTTGAATTCTTAAAGAGAACTTTTGACCGTCACCCGTTGGAAGTGGCGACCATGTTCCTTTTTTGAACATATTTTTCAGAGAGAAATTGTTAAAGGAAAGTCCCAACGTGCCAATCAATCCCTGACTTCCACCCCATCCGGCAGAAAGCTCGATCTGGTCGGCAGATTTTTCTACAACAGTATATTCAATGTCCACCGTTCCATCGGCAGGGTTAGGTATTGGCACCACACCAATTTGCTCGGCATCGAAAAAGCCTAAGTTGGCAATTTCTCTTTGCGATCGAATAAGGTCGGTTCGGCTGAATTTTTCGCCCGGTTTGGTTCTTAACTCACGACGAATAACATGCTCATTGGTTTTATCATTGCCCTTAATGATCACATTCTTGATGGTAGCTTGCGGTCCTTCACTGATTCTTATTTCAATATCAATACTGTCATCTACAACAGCCACTTCTTTAGGCGTCACTTGAAAGAACAAATAGCCGTCGTCGTAATACAAAGAACTGACATCTGCTCCCGAAGGATCTAACTCTAATCGCTGTTGCAATAAAGCAGAATTATAAATATCGCCCTTTTTAATACCTAAGATCTTGGCTAAAGTTTCATCACTGTATTTGGCATTTCCTTTCCAGGTAATATTTCTAAAACGGTAACGATTGCCTTCTTCCAGATAAATTTCAATCTTGATATTGGCCTCATCTACATAGTAAAAGGTATCCCTCACAATTTTAGCATCTCTGTAACCGATGGAGTTATAATAAGAAATGAGTTCTCTTTTATCCGATTCGTAAAGATCTTCGTTGAATTTCGAAGACTTAAAAATGTTCGGATTAGTGCGTGAGCTAAAGAAATTTTGAATCGAGGCAATATTTAGATTAGCCGCGGTATATAATACGTCAGATGCTTTTTCTTTTTTGGTTCTGGTATCGTTGCTGTTCGGATTAGGTTTTAAAACTTGGAAG
>JAGQYH010000236.1 GCA_020436175.1 Bacteroidota bacterium | reverse complement strand
TTCTAAATAATTTTCAGGGAATTCATTATGCCGATCTTTACAGGCAAATATTGCCAATGCCATCAATAGTAATGCTATATTTTTCATTTAATTCTGAATTGTAATTTTTCTTCTGTTACCGTTACGGTCAAATACATATATGACGTTTTGGATAAATGTAGTTACATAAATATTTCCTTGATCATCCACTGCCAAATTATCTGCCGCCACAGAAGGAAGCGTCCCTACTCTATACGCCTGATTAGTTTGAATATCCACTTTATAAACCGCCGGAGTGGTAGATTCTAACACATAGATCGATTCGTCATCTGCTTTTTTAATCGCGCTGGTATTCTTAAACTTTGTTTTTTGTGCTTCTTCCGGAAAGCTTACCGGAATGTTTTCATATTGACCGGTTGCAATATTTATTTTAAGGATACCACCAAAACCATCCAACAAATTATTCATATTAAATAGTGGAGCATATAATGTGTTGTCATCGGTAAAAGCAAAAGCATTAAGCGATGGCAGACCGGAAGTAACGGTTGTTGTTATGCCGCTATTGACATCAATTTGTTGCAGTTCTCCTTCGAAATTCTGATGACCGATATAAATATCACCGGTCATATTATTTTGTGTAATTGGATTAATGCTGGCTTCTTGTTCTGTTAGCACTAAAATCTCACCGTTGGGCTTAATCTTGCCCGCTCTTCCTTCGACGGGTGCTGTCCATATGATGGTTCCGTCGTCTAAAATAACCATATCGTCAGGACTGGTATTCAAAGGTCTAAAATCAAATTGTTGGGTGATTTTTCCTGTTTGCGGATCCACGGCAGTAATGGATTGTCCGATTAAATCTGCCACCCAAAGTTGATCATCATGAAACACAATTCCATTGGTGGCGATAGGGATTCTGTAATTGATGGATACGGATGCCTCTTTGCAGGATAAGATGGTCAATAAGCAAAACAAGCAGAGCATAAACTTTGACATAGCCACAAATTAATAAATTTAAGTTTCGATAATAGCTTTATCTAGCATAAATATTGCAGTAACTTCGTTGTAGAGCAGTATAAAAGTTAATTATTACTTTTATTAAATCCTAAAATCACAGACGCTATGAATTATAAAAAAGTGATGCCTTTATTAATGATGCTTGTTTTGTTGGTGACGGCTTGTGCCGTCAATCCGGTTACCGGAAAAAAGCAGTTAAGTTTTATGTCTGAGGCACAAGAGATAGCCATGGGCAAACAGAGCGACCCGGCCATTATTGCTCAATATGGCTTATATCCGAATGAAACATTACAAGACTTTATTCAGGAGAAAGGAGAAGCGATGGCTGCAATCTCTCATCGTCCGGGATTGGATTATGAATTTAAAATACTCGATTCGGATGTAGTCAATGCTTTTGCCGTGCCGGGCGGATATATCTATTTTACTCGTGGCATCATGGCTCATTTTAACAATGAAGCGCAGTTTGCCGGTGTATTGGGACACGAAATCGGACATGTGGCGGCTCGTCATTCTGCTCAACAGTACACCAAACAGATGATCGGACAAATTGCGTTTATCGGCGGTATGATCGCTTCCGAAAAATTCAGGGATTTTGCGGGAGAAGCCATGCAGGGCATGCAATTGTTGTTTTTAAAATTTTCAAGATCGGCAGAAAGTGAATCGGATGTTCTGGGAGTCGATTACTCATCCACTGTCGGCTACGATGCGCACCAAATGGCAGACTTCTTTAAAACTTTAGATCGAATGAGTGGTGGAAGCGAAGGAAGATTGCCGGAATTTTATTCTACTCATCCTGATCCGGGGAGACGATATAATGACGTTAACAAGCTCACCGATAAATGGCATGAGGAACATAATGCCAACCCTAACATGGTGATTAGGGACAGCTATTTGGAAATGATCAACGGGATCATTTATGGAGAAGATCCGCGGCAAGGTTATGTGGAGGAGAACACTTTTTATCATCCCGAACTAAAATTTCAATTTCCGGTGCCGGTTAAATGGCAATTGATGAATTCTCCTTCACAAGTACAAATGGCTCCGGAAAAGGGCGATGCGTTGATGGTTTTTACCTTATCCCAAAAATCTACTTTGGCGGAAGCTGCAACTGAGATAAAAACAACCTATCAGCTGCAAAACATAAAAGAGAAGTCTTTTAAAGTGCATGGATTGAATGCGTATGGAATGGTGTCTGATTATCCTCAATCAGACCCTAGTACGGCAACTTCAAGTACGGATCAACCTGAGCCTTTGGCCATGCAAACGGTTTTGATCGATTACAATGATCTTATTTATGTGTTTCATGGCTTATGCGAGAAAAAGGATTACGACAAGTTTGAACCGAATTTTGACAACACTATGCTGAATTTTAAAACTTTAACCGATCTCTCCAAGATCAATGTGTTGCCGGAAAGGATAAAAGTGGTGTCCGTTGACAACGCTACTACTGTACAACAATTTTTAGCTCAAAAGGGCATTCCTTCGGATCGTTTGGAAGAGTTTGCGATCTTAAATGGCATGCAATTGTCGGATAATCTTAGTGCCGGAACTTTGGTAAAATTGATAGAGAAAAGAGCCGGTGATGCGGTGAATTAAAAAAGAATCAAGCTCAAGGCAAATTCAATTTTCAAGAAATAGCTTTGAATTGGTGAAAATTCGCAACTATTATTTTATGCTGTTCAACACATAATCAACCACAGCATTTTGATGGTTGTGGTCAATAACTTCTTTGGCCTTGTTTTTTACCTTTTGTAATGCATTGCCCACGGCAACAGGATGTTCCGCTATCTCGAACATGGACAAGTCATTCATTTCATCGCCAAAAACGGTAACGTGGGCTTTTTCAAGTCCTGTAAATTCTTTCAATTTTTGAATGGCATTACCTTTTGAAGATTGGGCACTGTGAATGCTCAGCCAATGCCAACCCGGAGAATATTTGTTCTCAAAAAAATTAAGTTTTATCTGGTTTTTGTATTTTTTGATGAAGTGCTTTTTAGTCTTTTCAAGATGATGTTTTCTATTCATGAAAGTGATGGTCGTAACGGTTTCCACGGCCCGGAATCGAATGTCCTCAATCTTGCTTAGTCGCTTGTCTTGGGCTTTCACTCTGTCTTCGTAAAACCAATTCATGGCATAATTGTGTAGATTATCGTAGTGTACTTTTTCCTGCCCGTCTTCTAAACTGGAAACAAAGGCCGAGTCATTCCTCGATTTCATTTCATGAATGATGTCTGACACTAAATACTTCGGGATATATTCCACATGCAGCAATTCGTGCGGATCATAGTTATAGATTGATCCGCCGTTGGCACAAATGATGGGAAGTTTAAAAGGAATATCGCCTAAAATTTCTTTGGTGGAGGTAACACTTCTTGCTGTGGCCACAGTAAAATGAATGCCTTTGTCCAGAATTTCCAAAATCTTTTCCTTGGAATAGTCGGATAAAGTTGCATCCGGCTGCAGGAGTGTACCATCCAGATCTGATATAAAAATTCGTTCAGTCATCTTTTTCAGCCGTCAAAGATAAAAGCATTGATGGGTTATCCTTACCTTGCAAGTCAGAATATTTTAAAAATGAAAATTACTTTAGAAAGAAAGAACAAGGCAGTTCATCTGATTGGAACTAACGAAAATGGTCTGACCGTAAGCATTGATGGTTCTCCAAAAATCGGAGGAGAAGAGTTGGGCTCAAGACCAATGGAATTAGTATTAATGGCTGCCGGCAGTTGTTCCAGTATGGATGTGCTTTCCATTCTCCAAAAAATGAAACAAGAGGTTAAAAGTTATCAAGTGGAAGTGGAAGGCGAAAGAGATATGGATGCAGTCCCTTCAGTTTTTAAATCGATTCATCTGAAATTTATGCTAGAAGGCAATTTGGATGAGTCTAAAGTGGCCAGAGCCATAGATTTAAGCATGG
>JAGQYH010000235.1 GCA_020436175.1 Bacteroidota bacterium | reverse complement strand
GGATTGATTTCAATTTCAATGGTATCATCGATTACCGGATAGACAAAAACTGAGGCAAAACTGGTTTGTCGTTTGCCCTGTGCATTGAAAGGGCTGATCCTCACTAGTCTGTGTACGCCACTTTCACCTTTCAATAAGCCATATCCAAATGACCCACTAAATTCAAGCGTAACGGATTTAAAACCGGCGACGTCACCTTCTACGGCATCCAATTCTTTGATCTTGAATTTATTCTTTTCGCCCCACATCAAATACATCCTCATTAGCATGGCCGCCCAATCACAACTTTCAGTGCCACCGGCACCGGCATTGATCGTAAGAATAGCGCCTAAGGCATCTTCCTCGTCGTTTAAGGTGGCTTTAAATTCTAATTCATCGACTGCATCAACGGCCTTGTCGTATTGTTCATCCACTTCTTCTTCCGTGCTTTCTCCTTCCTGAAAGAACTCGTTCAATACACTTAAGTCATCAAAAATGACCTTTGCCTGATGATAAACATTAACCCAATCTTTGTTGCCTTTGATCTTTTTTAGTAAAACCTGTGCTTGTTTCGGATCATTCCAAAAATCTTTGGATAGTGTTTTGGCTTCATCATCCTTGATTTCTTCTACTTTAACCGAAATGTCAAAGATAGTCCCTTAGGCTATTCAGCCTTTCTTCCAGGGATTTATATTGTTCATTTGTCATATTGCAGGCAAAAGTAGGTAATCGGGCTTAAAAGAAGAATAAAATGACTTTTTTTAACCAACACTTCAAGCATCACTCAATAAGTGATTCTCCATTTAGGTCAGTGGTCAAAATCTCACTCATATAATCGAAAAACGGACGAATAGCATGTAAGGTTTTTAAGGCTTCTTGATAGAAATTTTCTTTCAATACTTCCTGGTCACTGAATATCCTGAATATAAAAAATTGTTTATACCTCAAAAGGTCAATAGCAGGATGATCCACCGAGTAACCTCTGGGAGCAGATTTCAGTTGTTCTCCTTGCATAGTGCCGAAGGTCTTTTTGAAAGTTCTATCATTCAGTATAGCTCTTAATCTTTCCGGCTCTTGTGCAAAATGACTCCTTATCAATGCCATGTCATCGCTATTGGGTCCCCAAAAACCTCCACCAATGCCACTTTGATCGTTTCCTTGTATTCTGAAATAGTAGCTGCCTCTTCGGGCTTTACCGGTTCTGCTGAATGCTCCGCTCCAATGGGTGTTGTAGGGTGTTTTGTCTTTTGAGAATCGAACATCCCGATGAATTCTGAACATCGACTTTTTACCGGATGGAGTGGCTATATTATCCGTTTGATTTAGTCCTATGATCAAAGCGTCCGCAAAATCACTAATGTTATTTTTTGCCATATCATAGTCAGCTTTATGACTTTTAAACCATTCTCTGTTGTTATTCTTTTCCAATGCTGATAGGAAGCTAAAGCTGGATTTTAATATTTTTGTGCTCATATTTGCGAAAGTAATGAATAAATAAATCAATATGCCGAAGTACAGAAGGTTAACGCATAATGAGCTTCAAATTTTAGAGCAAGACTTTGTTCAGTTTTTAGTAACCAATAGGGTTATGGCTAACGATTGGGAGTTGTTGAAGATCGAAGAGCCCAAAAAAGCCAATGAGCTGATTGATATTTTTAGTGACATTGTGATGGAGAAGGCGCTCTCCAAGATCGAGTTTTTAAGAAAGAATGATAAAACGTCTATTATTTGCATTCGGTTTCAAGTCGACTCCATGAAGATACATGGCTTGGTGGCGGATGAACGATCTGATATTGATTTTACTGATAATAATGCCATTCAGAAAGCAGTGATCAATCCACCGAAAGGCTTAAAAGTTATTTCTGATGAACAACCCTACATTAAAGAAAGGAATGTGGATGTTTATACTTTTATGCAACAAGGTTTTCAGTTGGATGACGGGAAGTTTTTTCAAGTATTGGCGCTTTCGCAAAAACAAAGTTTAAATTAAGAGACAATGACAGCATACAAATATTTTTTGATCGAGAAGGAAGCCGGTGTTGCACAGGTGAAGATTAATCGACCGGATAAAGCCAATGCTTTTAATCAAGGCTGTTGGGAAGAAATGCAACAAATTTTTGAAAGTCTTTCTGAGGATGATTCCGTAAGAGTGATCATCTTAAGTGGTGAAGGTAAACATTTCACTGCTGGTATAGATCTGGAATTATTGATGTCAGTCAGCAGTCTAACGAGTATGCCTTGCAGTGGAAGGAAAGGTGAAAAGTTGAGGAAATTGGTGAAACAATTGCAAGCACCCATTAATGCGATAGAAACTTGCAGTAAGCCTGTTTTGGCCGCCATTCATAGTGGCTGCATCGGTGGTGGAGTGGATATTACTTGTGCCTGTGATATAAGATATGCCACCCAAGATGCTTTCTTCACCATTAAAGAAATTGATATGGGAATGGTAGCCGATTTGGGAACATTGCAAAGATTACCCAAAATTATACCGCATGGAATGGCAGCAGAACTGGCTTACACCGGGAGGAAAATGTTTGGGCAAGAGGCTCAATCTGTAGGCTTGGTGAATGCTGTTTACGCCACAAAAGAGGAGATGATGCATTCCGTTACTGAAATTGCCAAAACAATTGCTTCAAAATCGCCTTTGTCTATTAGAGGCTCAAAGGAAATGCTGCAATACTCAAGAGATCACAGTGTGGCTGATGGATTAAACTATATTGCCACCTGGAATGCAGGAATGCTCTTATCTACCGATCTGATGGAAGCATTTCAGGCTTCGATGCAAAAACGGGCTCCCGAATTTAAAGAGTAATATTTCTTCACTTTTTAAGTCAATTGCGCAAAAAGATTGCGTTGTAGTTATTCAATTTTGCAAACTAATAGTTAGTGAACGAACAATAACTTTGTGATCAGCGGTGAAATATTTTAAAAAATATATCGATACATTCAAAGGACTTAGAAAGGAAGTTTGGTTCCTGGCGTTCGTTACATTTGTGAACCGGGCAGGTACCATGGTCATCCCTTTTCTTGTTCTGTATTTAAGTGAAGATCTGAAATTTTCAAAGTCTCAGGTAGGTTGGATATTGACAAGTTTCGGATTTGGATCATTGGCTGGTTCATGGTTGGGAGGCAAACTGACGGACAAATTGGGCTATTATAAAGTCATGTTTGTAAGTCTATTAGCCACCGGATTTGGATTAATCGGACTTCAATATTTTACTTCGTTCGAATCGTTTTTAATAGGCATTTTCATCATCATGGTTATCGCGGATACTTTTCGTCCGGCGAACTTTACCGCCATCACGGTGTACAGTAAACCGGAAAATCGTACCCGATCAATCACTTTGATTCGATTGGCGATCAATCTGGGGTTTTCATTCGGTCCCGCAGCCGGTGGATTTATCATTGTCAATATGGGCTATGGTGGACTATTTTGGGTGGATGGTTTAACTTGTATTGCCGGTGCATTGTTGATTGTTTTTCTCTTACATCCGAAAGAGGTGAAACCAACTGCTGAAACCTCCTTACAATTGGCTAATGAAAGAAGTCAAAGTGTCCCTGCCCATAAAGATAGCTTTTACATGCTTTTTCTATTCATTCTTTTTTTAGTTGGGGTGGTTTTCATGCAGCTATTTTCAACTTTGCCTTTATACTATAAGGAGGTGCATCTGTTGAATGAAAAGACAATTGGTTGGTTGATGGCACTCAATGGGATTTTAATTTTTGTATTAGAGATGCCGTTGGTGAGTTTTTTTGAAGGGAGAAGATTCGGAAAACTGTCGGTTTTACAATATGCTATATTGCTGTTAGGCGCCAGTTATTTTGTACTTATTCTTGATGCTTGGTTTGTTGTAGTGATTATCAGTGTAGTGCTGATTACTCTTGGGGAAATGTTGGCGTTTCCTTTTGCCAATGCATTTGCCATGAATTGGG
>JAGQYH010000234.1 GCA_020436175.1 Bacteroidota bacterium | reverse complement strand
CCAACACTCAAAATCTAACGACTTACCAAGGTTGCGATTCCATCGTCACCACTGTCACCACTTTACTGGCCAGCTACGATTATACCATCAATACTACGGATTGCGATCCGGCGAATGTTGGCACCAGCACGCAAAACCTAACGACCTATCAAGGTTGTGATTCCATCGTTACTACTGTCACTACATTACTGGCCAGCTACGATTATACCATCAATGCAACCGATTGTGATCCGGCGAATGTGGGCACCAACACTCAAAATCTAACGACTTACCAAGGTTGCGATTCCATCGTTACCACTGTCACTACATTACTGGCCAGTTCCGGCAGTACGATCAATGCCACCAGTTGCAATCCTGCCGATGTTGGAACTACTTCAGACACCTTGGTTGCTTTTAATGGCTGTGACTCTATTGTAACTACAATTACTACACTCAATACTGAATACAATATTACCGTTACTGCTATTAGTTGCGATCCTGCCAATGTTGGTTCAGAAATCGATACCTTCAATAGTGTTTTAGGTTGTGATTCTATTGTCACCACTGTAACTTCATTATCACCAAGCTATGACATCCAACTCACTGATCAAAGCTGTAATCCGGCGGATACCGGTGTTTTTGTACAAACGCTGACTTCTGTGGAAGGTTGTGATTCCATCATTACTAATACGGTTACGCTGATCAATTCTTACGACATTCAATTTAGTAGCCAAAGTTGTAATCCGGCAGATACCGGCGTAACGGTGCAACAACTGACTTCTGTTGATGGTTGCGACTCGATTGTGACGAATACGGTGAGTTTAATCACTTCATACGATATTCAAACTGTTGATCAAAGCTGTAATCCGGCAGATACCGGTGTTTTTGTACAAACACTGACTTCTGTGGGCGGTTGTGATTCCATCATTACCAATACAGTGAGTTTAATTGCTTCATACGATATTCAAACTGTTGATCAAAGCTGTAACCCGGCAGACACCGGTATTTTTATTCAAACACTGATATCTACGGATGGTTGTGATTCTATCGTGACAATGACGGTAAGTTTGGTTTCTTCTTACGACATTCAACTCATCAATCAGAGTTGTAACCCGGCGGACACCGGTGTTTTTGTACAAACGCTGACTTCTACAGAAGGATGTGATTCGATCGTGACCAATACGATTACATTGATTCCTACCACCAATGGGGCGTATGACGTTTCATTATGTATAGGCGAAATCCACATTTTACCGAGTGGTGACACCATTAAAACCGCCGGTATTTATTTCGACACTATCCCCGGCAATGTTTGTGACAGCATCAATATTGTAACGGTTACGGTTGGTAATTTCTCCTCTGCTTTTATCAATGAGATCATTTGTGAAGGCGATAGTTTACAATTGCCAAATGGTGATTATGTTGAAACCGCAGGAGTTTACACTGATACTATTAGTCTATCCGGTAGCTGTGATCAAATTGTTTCGATAACGCTTCAGGTAAGCAGCCCACAATTGGATACCATTATTACAACTAATGCCAACTGTAATGGTACGGATGGTACTGTAGATATCAATATCAATGGTGGTATTTCACCATTTCAATATGAGATTACCAATTCTGATGGGACAACCTCATCCTTTAGTCAATCCATCATTACTTTAAATGGTGGCAGCTATACTTTAATGGTGATGGATTCTGTAGGATGTTTACTATCCTCTTCCTTTATCATTGGGCAAGATAGTATTTCAGGCTTATCGGTTACTCCGGGTGACACTTCCATTTTTTATGGTGAATCAATTGATATGGAATCGACTCCATCCACCGGTATTTTTGAGTGGTTCCCGGTTGACTTTTTATCTTGTGACGACTGTCCTAATCCAACTATTACACCGGAAAACAGCATCTATTACTTGATCTCAAGGGAAGAAAATGACTGTATCGTAACGGATACCGTTTATATTGAGGTCAGATTACCGGATGCATTTATACCTTCTGCATTTTCTCCCAATGGCGATAATCAAAATGATATTCTCTATGTGATCGATACCCATGTAAGAGAATTGATCAGCTTTGAAGTGTATAATCGTTGGGGAGAGTTGTTATTTAAAACTTCCGATATTACGCAAGGTTGGGACGCTTTCTACAAAGGTGATCAACAAGAAATGGATACTTACATTTATCATTTAAGGTTGATAGATATTACCGGGAAAGAACAAGACCTAAGCGGTGCGGTATTATTATTGAGATAAGGAAATTCGCTACTTAGAAGACTATTCTCACTCAGCTTTTTTCTTCGTGGTATTCTTGTTCTGTGTTCACTGCCCAAATATTGGATTTATCCTTTCGATTGGCAATAATGTTATCGACAGCAGTCATAGCAGTTAGCATGGAATGATCTTGATTATTGTACTTATGCATGCCATTTCTTCCGATCAAAAATAAATTATCAAATTGATCTGTATAGTCAATGATCTTGTCAAACTGATCGTATGTTCCGAAATAAGCCGGATAGGTTTTAGGCATTTTGATCACCACTCCATCCAATACATCTTCTCTTCGAATGATACCGATCTTTTCCAATTCTTCTGCCCCAAAAGCCACCAGTTTATCATTTGACCATTTCCAAATGTCATCCGTATCATAACAGAAATACTCCAACCCCATCCAAACATACTCGGTGTTTTTAACCATATAAGGACTCCAATTATTGAATATTTGCAATCGCCCTAATTTTACATCAGGCTCTTGAATATAGATCCAATTGTCATCCACAAAATGCTTCACTCCTTTTGCATCCTTTATATTCAATTTTTTCACCAATAAGCCAACCGTAAAAAAATCGCGATACTCTAAACCATTGGCTACCTTCTTAACTGTATCCGGCACTTCAAACTGAAAACCTTTAAACAATTCCTTCACCGGCATAGTAGAAAAAAAATAGTCTCCTTCAAATAAAGTCCCCATTCCAATTTTAGTATCATACGCCACAACTGCCGTAATCTTGCCTCCTTCCCGCTCAAATTCCATCACTTTTTTATTGAAATAGATCTTTCCACCTTTGGCTTCAATTTTTTTCAAAACTGTTTGCCACATATGACCCGGGCCATATTTAGGGTATAAAAATTGTTCTATCAGTGATGTCTCTGTGCCTTTTTGCTGAATGTCGTTTTTGGAAAAATTAAATAGTTTTTTCAATTGGTGAGCGATCGCTTTTCTAATGCTTAAGCCCTTGATTCTTTGTTCTCCCCATGAAGCATCAATTTCTGTACAAGACTTGCCCCACACCTTCTCCGTATAATCCTTAAAAAAAGTGAGGTAGAGCTCTTTGCCAAATCGATTGATGAAAAAATCCTCCAAGTGTTTCACCTTTCTAATGGGGAACAAACTGCTTTTAATATAGCTCAACCCAATTTTCACGGCATTCCAAAATCCCAATTTTCTAAGTGTATCGAACGAAAGAGAAATGGGATAATCAAAAAATTGTCTATTGTAATAGATCCTCGATTTTCTGCTTCTTAACAACATTACGTCATCAGAATTTTCGTTCTTGACCGTAAATTCAGATGCTTCAATACTGGTGGATTGATTTTGATAAGTCAGTTGAATATTTTTCTCTTCTGAATTTTCCAAGGGCATAATGTTTAGCCACCAATTCATTACTTGCTCAGATTTAGAGAAAAAGCGATGACCTCCGATATCCAATCGGTTACCTTTATAATTTACTGTTCTGGAAATTCCGCCCACACAATCGTCCATTTCAATGATAATGGGTTGAATATCGGTGCGTTCCAACAGCTCCAATGCAGCTGTCAATCCCGCCGGGCCGGCCCCTATTATTATTGCTTTCTTCAAACTATTTGATATTGAGTGTAAAGAAACAAAATCTGAAATGAAAAGCGTATAAAGAATTGGTATGTCAATATCCCTCGGAAATGTTCAATACTTCATTGCCTA
>JAGQYH010000233.1 GCA_020436175.1 Bacteroidota bacterium | reverse complement strand
TGGCTTGCTTACATCGGTGTCCACTTTTGGAGAAGACATGAATGGTGAATTATATGTCGCAAAATTAAATACCGGCAGGATTTATAAATTGTCAGGAGATTGTCCGGATTCTACCATTCAAGTAACAATTGAGTTGGTAGGGGATTCTATCGTTTCTAATGTTGGGAACGGAAACCTGACATGGTTAAAAGATGGCAACGATTTACCTGACCAAAATTCAGGTTCAATAGCCTTGCAAGGTGAAGGTAATTACCTTTTAAATGTAGTAGTCAATAATAACGGCTGTCATTATTATGGCACTTCTAATTTGTTGAATTATCTGGAAGATTTCGAATGCCCGGATACTTCATTAACGATAACAATTGAGCAAAATGGTGATTCGATATACCAAAATGGAGGACCGGAAGGGACTTATGTTTGGTTAAGAGATGGCAGTGTAATAAATGGAGGATCCAATGCATATCTGATTCATGATAATACAGTTGGTGAATTAAGTTTGGTAGTAACCTATGAACTATTTTTTAATGACAATATGGATACTTGTGCTTATAGAGATACTTCTAATATTATAGCACCAATAATAATTCCGGGAATATTCAATCAATCTATTGGTCAAATTCAACTTTATCCCAATCCTTCATCAAGAAAAATAAATGCAAATCTGCCAAGGGAAATAGTTAATAATATTCAATCTATTAGACTACTAAACATACAAGGACAACAAGAAAGGTTTGTCTATAGTTTGGAAGCGACCAACTTAAACTTAGATATTTCAAAACTATCAAAGGGTGTATATTTTCTTGAGATATCGACGAATAGCGAGCGCTATCTAGGAAAGGTAATGAAGGAATAATATTTTGGTTTGAATGGCTATCAGTTCCGGCATACGCTTGGCTCCAGCCAAGTGAATTGTATTTTTTGGCTTTTAGCCAATTAAAAAAATCTACTTCAAAACCTCTTTCAACCGTATGGCCATTCTTTTCAGCCAAGAATCTCCCGGTGAAGTCATCCAAGTGATTAAGCGATAGGTCAATATGGATTTAGAAGTATAGAATTCTTTGAAATGCATTCCATCTCTATTATCCTTTCCTACTTTTTTGAACAAATGAAAATTGCGCAACGGACAATCCACTGCCACATAATTATTTTTGTTCTTTTCGATAAAGGAAGAAACCAATTGTGTACTTCTCATCCAAGTGTCGTGAAAGAGCACATAACCGTTGTTCTCCAATAGTAAATCAGCATAATAGAAGTCCACCAAAATACCATCGAATTTGTGGTCGCCGTCAATAAAGATAAAATCAAACTGCTTTCCTTCCTTTAATAACTGTGGCAAAACATGATGCGAATAATCCTCCCTGAAATCAAATTGATCTTTACATCCAATAGCTGCTACATTTTTAAGCGCCAGATAATCGTAATCTTTTTGGAAAGGGTCGATGGCAATATGATTGGTACCCGTAGCCGCCAAAATATGACAAGCCGAATTCCCGAAGCCCAATCCCGTTTCCAGTGTTTTAGATAAGTGTTGGGAAGTAATGAGCTCATATATAAAAGCCGCTTCAGTTGCTTTAATGGAAACAAAACTCCTTTCCGCAGGAATTTCAATGAGGCTATTGATTTCTTCAGGTTGCATTGATGATGCGAAAATAGAGAATTAGCAATAAAGCATTATTGCGAAGTCGTAAACATATTGGCATAAGTATTAAATTTGCAGCATAATAGAAATTGGAGATGGCATTGTTAGATAAATTGGAGGCTATAAAAATTAGATGGAAGGATCTGGAGCAACAACTCAGTGATCCGGGTGTGGTAGCGGATATGAAGAAATTCAAGCAGATCAGTAAGGAATATAAAGATATTGAGCCGGTAGTGGAGGTGTATGAAAAATACAAGGAGTTACTGAGCAATCTGGCATTCAATAAAAAACTGTTGAGAAGTGAGAATGATGCCGAGATGTTGGAAATGATCAAAATGGAGATCGAAGATGGAGAAGAGCAGATTGAAGCCTTAGAGGAAGAACTGAAAATTTTGATGATTCCTAAAGATCCGGAAGATGATAAAGATTGCATTTTAGAGATCAGAGCCGGAACAGGTGGAGATGAAGCGGGCATTTTTGTGGGCGATTTGTTTAGGATGTATCAAAAATACTGTGAGTCGATGGGATGGTCCACTGAGATCATCAATGCCAATGAAAGTAGCTCCGGTGGTTTTAAGGAAATCTCTATGGAAGTAAGCGGCGACGGCGTTTACGGCATTTTGAAATACGAATCCGGTGTTCACAGGGTACAACGAGTACCTAAAACAGAATCACAGGGAAGAGTACATACCTCTGCTGCCACTGTGGCCGTTTTACCGGAAGCCGAAGAAGTGGATGTTGAAATCAATCCCGCCGACCTTAGAATTGATACGTTCAGAGCATCGGGTGCGGGAGGTCAGCACGTAAACAAAACGGAATCGGCTATTAGGATTACGCACATTCCGACAGGAACGGTAGCGGAATGTCAGGATGGAAGATCGCAGCACAAGAATAAGGAAATGGCGATGAAGATGTTGAGAACTCGGATTTACGAGCAGGCATTGAAATCTCATAACGAAGCCATTGCAGGAAAACGTAAAACGATGGTATCTACTGGAGACCGTTCCGCGAAAATCAGAACCTATAATTGGCCGCAAGGAAGAGTGACTGATCACCGAATCAATTTGACCTTGTATAATTTAGATACGATAATTGGCGGAGATATTCAACACATCATTGATGAGTTGATCATAGCAGAAAACGCCGAGAAAATGAAAGCCGGTGTAGTTATTTAGGATTGAATCTTGTCTGCAAATTCTTTCGACTTTTGCGCTATTAGGGCATTCACCAGTTTTAGACCGTCGTACACTTGAGCGGAATATTGCTCATTCAAGAGTTGTGCCTTCGAGATGATCCCGGCAATTTCTTCTTTGTCTTTGAATTGCTCTAACTTAACATGCACCAAATCATTTTGGGCAGCCTCCAATTGGGTTAAACCATCTTCTACAGTTACCCTAATTTGATCGATGATATTTTTGATTGAATCCATGCTACAAATTAAAATAAAAATGTTGATGCGTTCAAGCGTATTAAAAATTAGATGTGAAAATTACTGCGGATTGTTTATATGTCATTTAAAAACGTATTGCTCCCCTCCTCCAGAGCAAAGCGAAGGATCTAAGGAGGGGTGGCCGACTTTAGATGGTCGGTGGTGGTAGCATCTTAAATTCAATAGTAGATGAAATTGCCTGAAGGATATTTGCTATATTCGAACGATTGAAATTTAAATATTGAATAGCACACCATCTATAATCAACTACTTTCAAAATTTCGGGGCATTAAGTGAAAATGACCGGAAAGAGATCCAAGCATTGGAACGCGTAGTCAATATTGAAAAAGGTGATTTTTTCATCAAGGCCGGACAGATAAAAGATGAAATTGGTTTTGTGACCAAAGGTTGTATGCGCTATTTCTACTTAAAAGAAGGCGAAGAAATTACCGGCGAGTTTTGGCAGGAAAATGAAATTCTGGCGGCGTATGAATGTTGTATTTTGGAGCAACCTTCCACATTGTATATTGACGCCATAGAACCAACTTCATTAATCGTTCTACCATATAAAAAGTTGAAGCAATTGTCAGAGAAAATTGATGGATTGGACAGGATTGTGATTCAATTGTTGGAGAAGTTTATTGTAGAATCACAACAGCGAATAGCCTCCTACATTATTGAAACACCGGAGGAAAGATATCTGAGGTTGCGTCAGGAAATGCCCGGTATTGAGGAAAGAGTGCATCAAAAGTATATCGCCTCTTTTGTGGGTGTTACTCCCGTGACTTTAAGTAGAATTCGGGCGCGATTGGCTCGCCGCAAATAATTAACAAATGATAATGGGACTTCATCCCGCATGATCTAAATTTGTAAGC
>JAGQYH010000232.1 GCA_020436175.1 Bacteroidota bacterium | reverse complement strand
TACAATCTAAGTTAACAGTATTGAGCAGCTGTAACACAGCTATGGGTACTCAGCGCTCAAACGAAGGATTAACCAGTGTGTCCAATGCATTTTCTTATGCCGGTAGCCAATCGGTGATGGCCTCCTTATGGTTGTTAAATGACAAACAGGCCTATAACATGATGGAAGAATTCTATCATCAAATTTACAATGGAAGAACAAAATCAGTTGCTTTGGCAGAAGCGCAGCGAAAGATTGTTAATACACCTTCCTTCTACAATCATCCTTATTATTGGGGCAATTTAATTCTTTCAGGAAGTACAGAGCCTTTGTATAAAGCCAAATACAAAACTTATATGTGGTATGCTTTGGCATTCGGCCTTGCCGGTATGTTATTGATCGGTGGAGTATTTATGATCAAAAGAAGGCGAAAAAATCAGGAATAATTAAGCATTTTGATTAAATGAGGTTCTCCTACTTTTTCTTTTTTATCTGGTCGATATAACTTTTTAATGCCGCCCTTACCTCAGGCTTCCACCATTGCTTTTGAGCCTTTTCAAAATGACCATCTTTCTTTGGAATTAGATATTGCGTCAGGTTGCTTCGAATGTTTCTCTTTGTTGCTCTCCAAGCTTCCTGATCAAAACCGGTGTATTTTATGAGTTGTTGCATGGCTACATCATCGACCTGTTCAAGATCGGCAACAGCATCAATTAAACCTATGTTTAGAGCCTCTTGAACGGTATGTAGTTTACCTTCTAACAAATATTGGCTGGCTGCTCTTCTGCCTAACCATAAAGCGTACAATTCATAAATGGAAGGCGGCACAATGATGCCAACGGGAATCTCATTTAATCCTATTTTATACTTTCCTTCTGCCATCACTCTGTAATCAGCACAAATAGCCATCACGCAACCCCCTGCGGGAGCATGGCCGGTAATGGATGTAACAAATGGTTTGTCAAAAGTGGCCAGAGTATAAATTAAAGTCATAAAACATTGCCAAAACCTACTGAAATCTTCAGGTGAATGCTCATATAACTCCGGCAAGTCTAATCCAACAGAGAAGAAATTGGGTTGGCCGGTTAACAATATTCCCTTTATGGAATCATCATCCCTACTCCTTTCAAAAATAGCTATCAACTCATTGACAAAGGCTTCGTTAATGGGATTACTGCTTCCCCTATTCATTTGTACGGTTCGAATACCATCCCTATCATTAATGTTAAAATGACTCATCATACTTATTTGCGGCAAAATACTATATTATAAATGGATTTAATGAATGGCTGTTTCATAATAATAAACACGCCGTTAAAACAATCATTATAAAACTTGAAAAAAAAGTGGTAAAATTACTTTTGATTAAATAAAACACATCAAAATGAAAAAGTTATTAGCCATTTTACTAGTTGTCATCAGCTTTGGATCACAAGCACAATCTTTTTTGGGAGTGCATTCCTCTAATTACGATCCATTGAAATCGGGTATGTTCAATCCGGCTTCACCGGCAACAACACTTATGAAATGGGAAGTAAGTCTGTTGGGTTTTGATATTCATGCTGCACAAAACTACCTTAAGTTAACCGGAGGCATGAAAGAATGGGTAAACGATTTTGATCAAGATACACATGTGCAAGAAAACTTAAATGGCGCTGATAAAACAGGAAACGTTACCGTTGACATCCCTTCTATTGGCTTTGTTTTTAATAACAAGAAAGTTGGAGCCATTTCTATTAGTAACAGAACAAGAGTAATTGTAGATGCTCAAGGTATTAAAGAGGAATTTATTTCATCTATGTATAATGATGCGAATAATATTTACAATTGGGCCAATGAGATCAATGACTCTAAGCTGAGTTTAAATGCACATGCTTTTTCAGAAATTTCATTGGGCTATTCCAGATATGTTTTATCAAAAGACCGACATGCTTTAAGTGCAGGTGCTACATTTAAATTATTGATACCCGGATTTTCAGGAAAAGTGAATGGTGATGTAGATATTATGATCGATGAAGATGCAGAAACGGCTAACTTCGGTACCACACATATTTCTGCTATTTCCAGTGATGAGTTAAATTATATTGATGATGAAGACTTCAACAAAAAATTCAAGATAGGTGGTTTTGGTGTTGACCTAGGAGCGGTGTACGAATGGAAAACAGGACAGGGAACTACCAAAGTAGTTGGCAAAAACAAGAACAGAGTGAAAATTCAACCGGATTATTTCTTAAAAGCCGGATTTGCTGTTTTAGATATTGGTAAAGTAAAATATCAGCATTCCATGTACAGTAGAGAATTTTTTGGAGATGGCACTACAGTTGCATTAGCCGATATTACGCAAGACGATAGTACATTTGTGGACTTTGATGATGTGTTGAATGCCGTTGGTTCTTACAATGAATTTACCGGTGGTTTTAAATCTAAATTACCTACTGCACTTAGCTTGTTTGTAGATGCGAAACTAACAAGAGGAATTTATGTTAATGCCTCTGCATTGATAAATATGGGTAAATTCTCCGATGGAACACCAAAAGCAAGATCGCAAAGTATATTCTCTTTAACCCCTCGATTTGAGCTGCCGCAAGTGGGTATACAGTTACCAATGGCTTACAATGTGGTCAATGGTTTTGAAATGGGAGCCAGTGTTCGTTTTTCCAATTTTATTATTGGGTCATCTAACATATTCTCCTATTTGTGGGATAGAGAAACCAGCTCTTTTGATGTGCAGTTTGCCATGGCCTTTGGCGGTGTAAACAAGGATAAAAAGAAAGAAGTAAAGGAAATGATCGAAGATGACGAATTATTGTTACAAGACAATCAAGCTGAGCCAAAGAAATCTAAAAAGAATAAATAGTCATGGATTGATAGATTAGTTCTTCACAAATCGGCATTACTGACTGATTTGTTGAGATTTTGATAATCCGATTGACTATAAAATCAACTCCATTAAAACCTATCTTTGCCCTCTAAATAAAAAAAGAGATGGATATTATATTACAAGCCGGTGGCGGTGGAATGGGTACTATGCCAATTATCATGTTGGCAATGTTGGCTGTTTTTTACTTCTTTATGATCCGACCACAACAAAAGAAACAAAATGAGCAGAAAAAGTTCTTGGCAGATCTTACCAAAGGACAAAAAGTAGTAACCATGGGCGGCATACACGGTAAAATTGTTTCAGTTAATCCTGATGGCACCACTTTACTTTTAGAAGTAGCAGAAGGCACTAAGATCAAAATTGACAGAAGTGTTATCTCAATGGAATATTCTGCTTTGGCAAATGAACCTGCAAAAGCTGACTAGTTATAGTTTCCCTCATTCATGATTAGTGTTGGAATAACAGGGGGAATTGGAAGCGGCAAAACAACTGTTTGTCGTTTTTTTGAGTTATTAAACGTTCCTGTTTACTATGCTGATCTTCGTGCAAAAGCCCTCATGATAGAGAATCAGTCATTAGTGACTGCTATTCAAAACAAATTTGGGAAGTCTGCCTATTTGGATAATGGTCAGTTAAATAGAGCATATTTGGCGGATGTTGTTTTTAACAATGATGAAGCCTTACAACAACTGAATGCTTTAGTGCATCCGGCCGTATTTCAAGATACGGCAGAATGGATGCAAAGGAATGCCCAACACCCTTATGTGCTTTATGAAGCCGCCATCATGTTTGAGTCAGGCAGTTATAAAATGCTCAACAAGGTGATTGCCGTCTATTCTCCGGAAAATATGCGCATCAAGAGGGTCATGGACAGAGATCAAGTTTCTGAAACCGATGTTCGCAATAGAATGGCTAAACAAATGAGCGAAGAGGAAAAACTTAAACTTGCTGATTTTGTCATCTACAACGATTTACAACGGCCCTTAATTTCACAAATTTTAAAGATACATAAAGAACTAATTGAGTTGAGCAATAGTTAAATGTTGGAAGTAAAAAATAATTAAATCAATAGCTTAAAGCATAAAGCGG
>JAGQYH010000231.1 GCA_020436175.1 Bacteroidota bacterium | reverse complement strand
CTATGATCATGTTGTCTACATCGCCTAAATGGTTGGCTCTGAAAAACACCCATGCCAGCAAAGCAATATGAAAGGTAAAGAAACGGTTCAGCATTTGTCGGGTACGACCTTTTTTTCGAGGATCTAAGATCTTTTCCTCCTTCATCATATTATAGAAAAGGATGTAGAGACCGTGCAAGGCTCCCCAGATCACGAAGGTCCAGTTGGCGCCATGCCATAAACCACTAACTAAAAAAGTGATGAATAAATTATAATACCATCGCCATTTTACAACACGATTGCCTCCTAAAGGAATGTACACATAATCTTTGAACCAAGTAGAAAGTGAAATGTGCCAACGTTTCCAAAACTCCTGAATATTTAAGGCAAAATAAGGTCGTTCAAAGTTTTTCATGAGTTGAATACCCAGCATCAGTGCACAACCGATAGCGATATCGGAGTAGCCGGAAAAATCACAATAGATCTGAAAAGCAAAAAAATAAGTCGCCAGAATATTGGGTAAGCCGGAATAGGAATCAACATTATTGTACACTTCATTCACGTAGGCGGCGAGTCGGTCTGCGATCACTACTTTTTTCAAAAAGCCCCAAAGCATCAGGAAAACGCCGGCCTTCATCCATTCGTAGTTAAAATGAATGTGCTTTCGCAATTGCGGCAAAAGATGATATGACCGCTCTATCGGACCGGCCACCAATTGAGGAAAAAAAGAAACATACAGGGCAAACCGACCAAAATGCCGTTCAACTTTGGTGTCTCCCTTGTACACATCAATGGTATAGCTTAATGTTTGGAAAGTATAAAAGGAAATACCGACCGGAAGCAAATAATTGAATGCCGGAATATTGATGAAAATATTGAACTGCTGGAACAGCGCCGTAGTACTCTCCGAAAAGAAATTGAAATATTTAAAGAAAAACAAAATACCAAGATTGGACACCAAGCTCAGATAGAGATACTTCTTACGCCGGTTGATGTCGGGCAGTTGCTCCATGCGGCGAGCGGCAAAGTAATCGATAATGGTACTGATAATAATAAGAATAATGTACTCCGGTCGCCAACACATATAAAAATAGTAACTGGCGATCAACAACAAAATCCATCTGTGCTTAGGCTTGATGATGTAGTACAAAAAAAGTACTGCCGGCAGGAATAACAGAAATTGAAGAGAATTAAATAGCATTAATCAGAATATAACTGTGATACCACATTGTATTGATCAAAAGAAGCCAAATTTAATAAAACTAGACATAGTTTGCTTTACTTCTTAGCAATATCATCGATCTGACTTTCATAGATAGATAAGAAGTGGTTTATTTTAACCAATACAGGCAATTTATATTGAAGTATGCTATATTAGCACACTTTTTAAAATGAAAGCCAACGCACAAATAGGTCTGAGTGATAAGCTAAGCTATATAAAGGCATTAGACGGTATGCGTGGACTTTTTTGCCTGGTAATAATTGTGGCACATTGGAAGTTAGCATTTCCGATTATTCCTTTGGGTTGGGAAGCTTTACAGACCTTCTTCGTAATGTCGGGTTTTTTGATTACCCGTATTTTGTTGAATGAAAAGGAACGGAAACCATCTTTTGGCAACTATACCAAATCCTTCTACTTAAAAAGATTATTTAGAATCTTCCCTCTCTATTTCGCCTATTTGCTGGTGATGTCGTTGTTGCGATTTTCTATGAAAGGCAGCGAATTTATCCAGACGCAAACAGCTGAATTGGAACACAGTGGTGTTTGGCTATACACCTATCTGTATAATTTTAAAACATGGTTTAACTTTAAGGCGGGCATTCCATTTACGGACACACCTTTTTTCTCCCATTTGTGGTCGTTGAGTGTGGAAGAGCAGTTTTATCTGATCTTTCCATTTCTAATCTATTTTCTGAGAGGCAGGGTATTAAAGGGGGTGATCATTGCAATGATCATTGTACCGCAGTTCATCAGAATTTTCGGCTATCCATATTTGTTAAGTGTCAACCCCGATCCGGATTGGGCGATTATTTTGATTTACAGGAACATCGTTTTTCAAATAGATGCCTTGTCTATTGGGGCAGCATTGGCCATTTTTAATTTTAGTTGGATCAAGCGTCCAAAGTTTTGGTTCAATGTGTTTTTTATCGCGGTTCTAATGGTTCATGCATTTAACTATCCAATTGTAAGAGCTTCTTTTACAGACCTTAGCAATCTGTCTTATGAGATATTCAAATCCAACGGGCAAATGAATGTTTTGGGCTATATCCATTTTTTGGGTCATCCTGAGGTGCTGCAATTCGGCAAGCAATTTATCTATATGATGCCTTTGGTTAATTTGTGGTGTTTTTTCATGGTGTTAAGTGCTATCAGAGGCACGCCGGTTTGGAAGTCGGTTCTGGAAAACAGATTCGTGGTTTTTGTGGGTAAGATTTCCTATGGCATGTATGTTTATCACTTTGCTACAATGATTTTCTTTATGAAAATATTGAGGGCAGTTTTACCGATGAATCCTATTGATCTGCCGTATATTTTACATTTTGTACTCTTCTTTGTGTACTTGGGATGTGTTATAGGAATTTCCTATTTAAGCTATAACTATTTTGAAATGTTCTTTCTGAAAATGAAAAAAAAGGTAAGCTAAGTGGGCCAACAACAATTGAGTTATATCAAATCATTTGATGGCATGAGAGGCGTTTTTGCCTTGTGTGTGATTACTGCTCATTGGTCGCTTGACCTTCCTATTTTGCCTATTGGTTGGGAAGGATTGCAAATTTTCTTTGTGCTGTCCGGTTTTTTAATCACCCGTATTTTATTGAATGAAAGAGAAAAACCTGCCTACCGGCCGGAAGGTCAGTTTGGCGGATTTATGAAGCAATTTATGCTCAAAAGGGTATTCAGGATCTTTCCGTTATATTTTAGTTATGTGCTGTTGATGTACGCTCTAAGATATGGTTTGGGAGATATGAAATTCATCCAAAATCAGACGGCAGAATTAGAGGTGAATGGAATTTGGTTGCTGACCTATCTCTATAATTTTAAGGATGTTTTGAATCATTTATTGGGCTGGCCAATGGCAGAGTCGCCATTTTTTACCCATTTATGGTCGTTGGCAGTGGAGGAGCAATTTTATGTGTTCTTTCCATTTATCATCTACTTTGTAAGAGGCAGAGCCTTAAAAGTTACAATTGTAGCCATGATTGTGATTCCTTTTGTTACAAGAATTTTCGGTTATCCTTACTTGGCTGCCATTGCTGAAGCCAACCATTACGGGCATGATTGGGCTATTCTCAATATTTACCGAAATTTTTTCTTTCAATTTGATTCGTTAGCAATTGGAGCGGCGGCGGCGATTTTTGACGTCAGTAAAATAAAGAATGTACGGGTATGGTTTTTTGTTGTATTGGCTTTAATCGTTGGTTCTTATGCCTATAATGGTTATTTGATGATGCAAGTGGTATACGACAATACGGATCACATTGCCAGTATTTTTAAGACTGGCAACAGTATGAGCATATTAGGATATATCAATATTTTAGGTCATCCTGAAATGCTTACTTTCAATCATCAATACATTTATGTTTTTTCATTGGTGAATTTAGCCGGCTTTTTTATGGTGGCATGTTCTGTGCAACGCAAAACGGTTTTTAAATTCTTATTTGAAAGCAAGGTATTCGTTTATTTAGGTAAGATTTCTTATGGCACGTATGTGTTCCATTTTGCCTTTATGCAGTTTTTCTTATTTCTAGCCAAAAAATTTGCCTTTGTGCCGCCTTCCGGACATATGTATCCCGTTCAAGTGTTATACTTTTTAATTTATTTAGGCTTCCTTTATGGGTTGGCTCATTTAAGTTTCAAGTATTTTGAAATGTTCTTCCTGAATTTGAAGAAGAAGATTTAGAAATGCTTATCGGTCGTTTACTTATATATGGTGCCCACCATCATCAGTTCAATTTATCCGCTGCTTATTATTAAAAGTCTA
>JAGQYH010000230.1 GCA_020436175.1 Bacteroidota bacterium | reverse complement strand
TATCACTTTAAATGAAAAATGGGAAAGAAATGTTTTTCAAAATATAAGCGGTTCGGAAGAGCATCATTTAAGTATGGTGAGACAAATGGCTGAAAACAACAGCATCGTTTTACCTTCTTCCATCACCGAGAACATTAGAGGAGAGTTTGTCGATCCAACGTTGCAACAACTCTATCATGAGCTCACGACAAAAGGAGGTCTGTCATTGGTAAACGCCTTGGAAGTTGGTGCCAAAATTGAAGAACTGGATATTTCTGATCTGCAAGCCTCCATTTCGGAAACTGACAATACTGATTTGATTCAACTCTATTCCAATTTGATCAGTGCCTCCAAAAGACATCTTAGAGCTTTCACGAATAACCTGAAACAACAAGGTATTGCTTATGAACCGCTAATATTAGAGACCGATTATTTTAACCAAATAGTTACCTCTCCCAACACGAAAGGCTGTGAAAGTGGTTCACATGGAAATGAAGTAAGTTGTGGACAAGGTAAAGGTGGTGCCAATAAAGGTTGTTGTCAATCCAATCGGTAAATTTCCATTACGCCTTTTAAGATTTTTTGAAAATCGATTTTCAGATCGATCAATTTTCCGGTATGGATATCGAACACCCAGCCGTGTACCCGAATATCTCGATCTTTATAAGCTTTTTGAACATCGGCGGTTTTAATGATATTGATACATTGCTCCTGCACATTCAACTCGATCAAACGCTTGTATTTTGTTTCTTCGTCGGAAATTTTATTCAATTTTTTTTTATGGATGCGATATACATCCCTAATGTTCCGCAACCACGGATTTAAAATACCCAGATCAGCCGACTGCATGGCAGCTTTTACACCGCCACAACCATAATGGCCGCACACCACAATATGATTCACTTTCAATATCGCAACAGCATAGTTAATTACCGACATGGCGCTGAGATCGGTATTGGACACCATATTGGCAATATTTCTGTGCACAAACGCCTCTCCCGGTTGCACGCCCATCAACTCCTCTGCCGTTACCCTACTATCAGAACAACCGATGTATAAAATATCCGGATTTTGACCTTCCGATAAATGCTCAAAATATTGACTGTCGATCTGCAGTTTTTCTTCGATCCACTTTCTGTTATTTTCAAATATCTTTTCTATTTGCATGCCTAAATATATCTGTAAATTTTTACAAACCTGAAAGGTTTTTACCGTCAAACCTGAAAGGCTTAAGAAACCTTTCTTGTTTTGTACCTTTAATGAAGAAATCACAACAAATGAAACTAGCCATCATTACCGGAGGCAGCAGAGGATTGGGTGCTGCATTGGTGAAAACCTATTGTGAATACGACTATAAGGTTATTTCGATTGCCAGAACCAAATCCAATTATGAGCACGAAAATTTAATCGCTCAAATCGATTTTAACTTGGCCCGCATTGATCATTTTGATATTCTGGAAGGAAGAATCTTCAATGCTATCAAAGGGCTTGAATTCAAGGAAGTGTTATTGATCAATAATGCAGCGATCTTAGGCGAAATGAAGCACATTCAGGATTGTCAAAACTGGAACATCAACGATGGCATCAAAGTAAATGTCAATGCTCCTTTGTTGTTAACCTCCATGGTCATTCGACGATGGATTGGTCAATCTGTTAACATCAGAATCATCAATATTTCTTCCGGGTTAGCCGTTCATCCCATGCCCTGCTCCACCATTTATTGCACCACTAAAGCCGGTATTGAAATGATGACCAAAACCATTGCCTTAGAACAAAAAGACAATCACCGGTTTAAGATGGTAAGCATCAGTCCGGGTATAATTGACACAGATATGCAAACGGAAATTAGACAAACCAAAAAAGAAGATTTGGAAGCCGTTGATCAATTCATTGCTTTCAAAGAACAAAACTTGTTGGTGCCGCCCAATGTAGTGGCTGAAAAGATTTGGAAAGTATACAGTGACGACCAATATCAAAGTGGCGAAACCGTTAGTTTGAGAAGTTAATTGTTTAGATGATAAATATCCAGAATTTGTCTACCGGCAGTTGGATTCATTTCAGGATCTAAAATCAATCTCTAATTGTAAACCTGCTTCTGATTCCTCTATCTCCGTATTTAAATTAGAAAGTGAAATGCCCAACAGTCTAACCGGTTTGGACATTGGTTCTTGTTGCAACAAAACAGTAACGACAGGAAAAAACTCATGCTTCAATGCCATAAAATCCATTAGAGTTTTGCTTCGTGTTTGTTGACTAAAATCGTTGTATTTAATTTTCAAGGTAATAGTTTTGCCTTTGACCTTGCTTTTGAGCAATCTTCTTTCCAATTCATCTGCCAGTGGACCTAATCGCTCCAACATCAACGCCTCTTCCTCAATATCCTCATTAAAAGTGGTTTCCACTGCCAGCGACTTTCGTATTCTATTGGGCTGCACTGTACTGTTTTGAATGCCTCTGACGATGTTGTAAAAATGCTTCCCCGATTTACCGAAATGTTGGATCAAAAAAGCTTGATCTTTTTGTTTCAGATCGAGTCCGTTATAAATGCCTAATCGATTCATTTTTTTGGCGGTGACTTTCCCTACTCCAAAGAATTTCTCAATCGGTAAGCCTTCCAAAAAGGGAATCACTTCTTCAGGAGCAATGGTTTTCTGTCCGTTGGGTTTATTGATGTCGCTGGCGATCTTGGCGGTGAATTTATTGATGGAAATACCCGCAGAAGCTGTCAAACCCACTTCCTTCAAAATCCTGGCTCTTATCTCCTGTGCGATCAAACTCGCCGACGGCATATCCTTTTTATTCTCCGTCACATCCAAAAAGGCTTCATCCAACGAAAGCGGCTCCACCAAATCGGTATAGTCATAAAATATATTTCTGATCTGCAAAGAGATCTCTTTATAGCGATCAAATCGGGGAAAGACAAAAATTAGATCGGGACATCTTTTTTTGGCGATGGAGCTGGCCAAGGCAGAATGAACGCCAAACTGCCGTGCCTCATAGCTGGCAGCGGCCACTACGCCTCTTTCTTCGCTTCCTCCCACCGCGATCGGTTTGCCCTTCCATTCCGGATGATCCATCTGCTCCACAGAAGCATAAAACGCATCCATATCAATATGAATGATCTTCCGATAAACGACTGCCTCTTCCATACTTTAAAGATAGGGATTGGTATTTATTGAATAGGTTGCTATGGATGAATGATTTCTAAAGAAAAAAGTCATCAATAACATCTTAAAATTGAAAAGTTTAATTGATTCACTACTTTAGACAAAAGATACGGCTGAAACATCACCAGTCCAGCTACACGGTTGTTGGCAACAATTTGAATAAAAACTGTAATAAAATAGAAAACTGACAGACTTATTCATCAATCAATTCAAAAAGTCAAAAAATGAATTTATCTATTAAAGCAATAATTTTCGCTTTCATAACCTTTTTAACATTAAATTCTTTTTCTCAAAGTACAAATAAAGAACTATTTAATAGAATTGACACTTATTTGGAATCAAGTGCAGCCAATGGCTTTTCCGGAGTTGTTTTAGTCTCCAAAAAAGGCGAAATTATTTTATCCAAAGGATATGGATGGGCTGATAGGAACAATAAAATACCTAATTCACCATCAACCGTTTTTAATATTGGTTCTGTAACAAAACAATTTACCGCATCGGCTATTTTAAAACTTGTAGAGCAAGGAAGAATTGAAACATCTGATAAAATAGGTTCATATTTTAATCAGGCACCTATAGACAAAAGAGATATTAGTATTCATCAATTATTAACTCATACGTCAGGAATTTCTAATAGAACCGGAGGATTCAGATACAATGAAGCAAGTAAAGAACAGTTCTTAAAAGAATTTTTTGAATCAGAATTACAATCTAAACCTGGCACAACGTACCAATATGCAAATGCCAACTATATTTTACTCACTGCAATAATAGAATCTGTTTCGGGACAAACGTATAGTTCTTTTCTAAATGAACATTTATT
>JAGQYH010000022.1 GCA_020436175.1 Bacteroidota bacterium | reverse complement strand
AAATTATAAAATTAATCTTTAATCTTGCTTATAACTTCTTGCCGTTGATATCGGCTACCGCAATTCTTGCAGTCAGTACACAACCCCCTAAAAATGTGCCTTCCAATGCACCGATACCATGTACGCCGCCACCACCGAAACCGGCTGATTCACCAACGGCATATAATCCCGGAATAGTCTCTTGTTGGCCATTAACCGGAGAAGTCAATACTCGTCCGTTAAGATCTGTTTGAATGCCACCTAAGGTTTTTCTACTCAAAATAAACTCTCTGATGGCAATTAAGGGAAGGGCACTCTTATCATATATTTTTTGATTTTTGCAGGTTCTGACTCGATCGCCGCGATACTGTCTCGCATGTGCAATTCTTCTTAACTGTTCGTCATTTTGATATTTTTTAGGTCTGCTGACCATATCATCATAATAGGCAATGGTTGATTTTACATTTTCCAGTTTTACATCATCTGTACCTTCTAAAGCATTCATCTTTTCTACCAATTCTTCAACGGTATTGGCGGTAACAAAATCAATACAGTTGTCGATCATGTCGTGCACCAAATCTTTATTGCCGAATAAAATGGTCTTTAAAAATTTGGCAATGTTTTTATCTCTAATGGCTTCGTTGGATTCTGAACCGGAAATCGCAAATTCTTTATAAGCAATTTTCATGTTGAGAATTTGCCAGGAATATTTCTTTTCTTGCTTACAGATTGTCTCCACTAAATGCCGAGTATCATAAGAAGTAACTAAAGGTTCAGGGCCGAATCTTTTACCTGTATAATCTAACCAAAGAGCAGATTTGCACGGTACCAAGCTCAATCCATGATCCTTATGTCGAGGACGCGGATGGTGAATCCCGGCCGCATAAGGCCAATTTTTATCTAAATGTGTGATGTTGGCATTTACTTTTTTTGCGGCATCGTGCATGGTGCCGTCAGCATAGATCAATGAACCATTTAGAATTCTTTTTGGCGGTTCTCCCCACGGTTTATACCAGTTTTCCTTAACTCTTTCAATATTACCACCCATGCCTCCGGCGGCAATAATGGTCACCTCAGCGTGTGCTTCAAAACTTTCGGATGAATTGCCTTCCAGAACACCTCTGACTCCCTTGATGACATTATTTTCATTGATGATCTCATCCACTTTGTGTCCGAACTTGATCTCTAAATGGCTGTCTTTTTTAGGGTGATTGAGTAAATGCCCGATCATGGTAGTGGTTAATCCATGTCCGGTTCCCCAAACCATATGAAATCTCGGATAGGAATTACCCGGATAGAAATGACCTCTTTCCACCCAGTGAACAACCGGAAAGAATTTAATTTGATGTTCTTTTAGGTAACGATAAACATGAGGCGTACACATATTTACATATTGTTCTGCCCATTGTTTAGGGATGACGTCATCTTCGCCAAACTCTGCCACATTGTTCCAATCTTGCAATGCCAGATCAATACTGTCTTTTATGCCACCTCTTCTTTGCTCCGGCGTATCGACAAAGAACATGCCTCCAAAGGACCAAATGGCTAAGCCACCGAATTCTTCTTTGGTGCCTCTTTCCAATAAAAGAACTTTTTTGCCCGAATTAAGTAATTC
This sequence comes from Bacteroidota bacterium, assembly GCA_020436175.1. Classification (GTDB taxonomy): domain Bacteria; phylum Bacteroidota; class Bacteroidia; order Chitinophagales; family JADIYW01; genus JAGQYH01. The sequence continues at coordinate 15,431 of JAGQYH010000022.1, read as the reverse complement.
TAATGCCGTTACTATGCCGGCTATTCCGCCACCGACAACAATAGTGTCTGATTGGTATTTATGACAACTCATCTTTTGAAAATGTTAGATTTCAAATCTAATGTAATAAAAACGCAATTGGATTATCATTTGTTAATTTAGATAAATCATACTTTACCCAATTTGTTTGTAAATAGATTGTATTTTTACAGCCCATGAAAACAATTTTTACTTTCCTGATTAGCACTTTTTTTTGTGTAACTATTAATGCGCAAACGCCTCCGCCCGGCTTAGAAGATGGAGTGCCTTTCAGAAACTGGCTGAAAGCTAATTTTCATACAGATATTTTTGATCCCTTAACTTACTCGCAAGCGAGAGAAAAGATGTATAGTTATACTGAAAATTTTAATGATACAGTAGAATGCATCTATTCAGGTTATAAGCGATATAATCCAAGAGGCAATGGTGTTAGTGTACTTGACCCGATCAACACGGAGCATTCAGTACCTCAGTCGTATTACAACGATTCAGAACCTATGAGAAGCGATATGCATATTCTGTTTCCGGCGTATGATGATTGGAATTCATTGAGAAGCAATTATAAGTATAAGGAGATACCGGACAATGAAACCGATCAATGGATTTTGAACACTTCTTCAACCGGTTCTATTCCAAGCAGTAATATTGATGCTTACAGTGAGTTTGATAATAAGAATTTTGATCAGTCTTGGGAACCGAGAGAGATCCGAAAAGGAGACATTGCAAGGGCGGTATTTTATTTTTATACCATGTACCCGAATTACGATATGCAAGTAATAGGGGACAGAGCGACATTTTGTAATTGGCACGAAAATGACCTGCCGGATGCCAGAGAGATCAGCAGAAATGCAGGTATTATAAGTTTTCAAAGAAACACCAACCCTTTTATAGATCATCCGGAATGGGCCAACAATGCGTGGGGTTGTAATGTTCAAGTGAATTCAACTGATCTACAAATCTTTAATAGTAAGCTTAGTCTTTATCCCAACCCGGCTTCAGATCTATTACAAATTGAGATCAATGATTGGGAGAACTTCCCGATATTGGCTACTTTTCTGACTTTGGACGGAAAGACAGTCTATCAAGTTGATTTGGTGTCACCCCAATCTATGGTTGAATTAAATCATATTCCTAATGCTGCCTATATCGTGAGTTTCAAAACTAAAGAAGGTAAACTTTTAGGCAATAGCAGTCTTGTAGTGGAATAGAAAACGCTTTCAAAGCAATGGAAAGTTACTGTAGGATCGTTGAATTTGGATCAAAATTATATAAAGAATCCATTGATTTGAGGGATAAAGTGTTACGACAACCTTTAGGATTGCAATTTTCAAAAGAAGAGTTAGCCCAAGAAAATGATTCTTACCATTTGGTGTATATTAAAGAAGGACAAGTGATTGGCGTCATTGTGCTTCGTCCGTTGAGTGATGTTATTTTTAAGATGCGACAAGTGGCCATTGCGATGAATTGGCAACGCAAGGGCATCGGTCAATCTTTAGTTCGCTTTTCAGAAGACTTTGCCTACTCCAAGGGTATTCAAATCATTACTTTACATGCCAGAGATACGGCCGTTCCATTTTATCTGAAGTTGGGCTACCATACAGTAGGAGAACCATTTACCGAAGTGGGTATCAAACATTTTAAAATGGAGAAAAATATTTTATGATTAGGTTTTCTACTATCTCATCAATTCAAATGCATCCTTCGTTCTACACAGTTTTTGTTTCCTTTCAATTAAAGCATTTATAAACACAAAAAAATACTATTTTGTCGTTGATCTGTATGAGCAATGCGAGAACGGCAATTCATTGAACAAAATAAGGAAAAGTGGAAAGCCTTTGAAGGACTGATCGGTAAGAAAGGTAACGATCCTGATAAGCTTGGGAAATTATTTGTAGAGATTACAGATGATCTTTCCTACGCGCGTACATTTTATCCCAATCGGTCGGTAAGAGTGTATTTGAACAAGCTGGCACAACAAGTATTTAATCAGCTATATAAATCGAGAAAGAGAAGAAAAAATCCATTCTTGAGTTTTTTTGTGGATGATATTCCTTCGGCTGTATTTTATGCCAGAAAGGAATTGCTATTGTCTCTTATCATATTTGTTTTGTCGATAGCCGTAGGTGTTTTTTCCGCTATTCAAGATCCTGATTTCACAAAATCCATTCTGAGTGATCATTATGTAGAAATGACGGAAGCGAATATTGAGAAGAACGACCCAATGGCAGTTTATAAAGGAAGCAACCAGTTGTCGATGTTTGCTAGGATTGCGACCAATAATCTTATCATTGATTTTAAAACGTTTTTGTCAGGACTTTTGTTTGGACTGTGGACCATTATCATGTTGGTCTATAACGGCATTATGGTGGGTGCCTTTCAATATTTTTTCGTGGAGAGAGGATTGTTTTCGGAGAGTTTTTTAACGATTTGGATGCATGGTGCTTTAGAATTATCCGCTGCCGTTATCGCCGGTGGAGCGGGGTTAATTTTAGGTAGAGGATTGGTTTTTCCGGGTACATATAGTCGATTACAAAGTCTAATGATCGCTGCCAAACAAGGATTGAAAATATTATTGATAGCAGTGGTTATGACCACTTTTGCCGCTGTTATTGAAAGTTTTGTGACGCGTTATACTGACATCAGCAATGTTGTTCGTTTGGTTTGGATTGCATTGTCTTTTGTATTTGTGATTGGTTATTTTATGGTTTTACCCTATTTGAAATGGTCGAAAGGAACACTCTTGGCCAAACCGGAAGAGAAATTGCAAGAAGATCTGAATTTTAATCTTGAACTGACCGAAATTAAAAGTATCGGACGATTATTCTCAGACGCCTATGGAATTTACAGAAAAACGCTAGGTAGTTATTTGCCGATAATCGTGGTCACCTCCATACTGTTTACGGCATTAAATGTAGCTTTTACTTATACTACCATTTATGAGTATTTTCAATTCGATTCGGATGAATATACACATGGTCCATTTGCATCAGTGGTGTGGACCTTCTCCAATTTGGGAGTCATATTTTCGCCTTCGAGTTTTGATTTGAGATTGATTTTTAATGCCCTTGTATTGATCATTGCTTTTAGCTTTTCATTGCTTAGTATGCGGAAAATATTGGTGAACAGCGATATCGGCGAAAGGCTCCAATCATCCGACTATTCTAAAGCTGTTGGTTTAAGTTTGGTGTTGGCCGTTGTCGTGATCCTTACCGCATTATTGCCGAATAGTTGGGTCTGGCTTTTGTTTTTATCTCCGTTGCCATTTGTGATGGTCTTGCTCACCTCCATGGAGCAAGGTGAAAAACTAGCGGACTCTGTAAAATTGATGTCCATTAAAATATGGACAACTTATGCCTTGTTTTTATCATTTGTATTGATCAGTTCAATTGTATTCACTTTGCTAACATCGGCCGTGTTTGCCATTTTCTTTTCTTTTGCGGAAATGTTGTTTGATCTGGAAAGTATTGATGCCTATAAGATTTACGTGATCGTGTATATTTTCTTCTGTTGCTTTGCCTTACTGTTTGTTATCCCACCGGTCATTTATGGTTTTGGTATGGTGAGCTTCTCTAATAAAGAAAGAATAATGGCTAAAGGCTTAGAGAAAAAGCTTGATTTTTTAATAGAGGAAGAAATATGAGCAGTCCTAAAAATGGCCATATGATCGGCATCTTTTTGCTGCTATTACTATCTGTACAACCCTCGATGGTAGCAATGGATTGGTTATCAAAAGAACCTTTGGTAATGAAGGTCAACTACGAGCCATTAGATCGGGAAAAGTGGGAAGAGTTGGTGGATAAAGCCGATTATTGGAAGAATGAAAAAGAGAAAGAAAAGGAAGAAAAAAAGGAGCCGGTCAAGTACAAAAGCATGGGAGAGATGGACTTGGGCTTTTTTAAATACATGTTCGTAGGTTTGGCCATTTTGATCATTGTTTACATTTTACTGAGAATTTTTGCAGCTGAACTTTTCGAGTCGACAAAGAAAGTAAAGACCGGAAAAGGTTACACTTTGGAAGATCTAGAATCAAATCTAGCGGAAGCGCCATTGCAAAAGTTATTGAGAGAAGCGATTGAGAATCGCGAGTATAAATTGGCTGTGAGAGTGTACTATTTGATCATTCTTCAAAGTTTAAACGAAAGGAAATTGATCCAATGGCATAAGGAGAAAACGAATGCCAGCTATTTAAATGAGATGAGAGCGCATATCAATTTTCGTGAATTCAGATTAATTACCAATATCTTCGAACATATTTGGTATGGGGCGGATTTGGAGATCAGCAGTGAGCAGTTTAGCTTGATTCAGCCCGCATTCGATGATTTTATTAAAGTAATAGAAAAGTAGAATTGAATCAGAGAGCACCCATATTATTAACAGGAGCATTAATAGTAATCGTTATTATTGCACTCTTATTGGCTCGGCCGGAAGTAAGCTGGATTAAGACGTTTCATTATAAATCAAAAGCACCTTATGGCACAGGTTTTATTTATACCTTATTGGAGCAAAAGTACGGGGAAGACAATGTAAAAACGTCTGATCAACCCTTTGATCTTACCCATCTGAAACTAGACGAAGAAATTACTTATGATTACATTAAGATCGGTCGCAATCGTAAGAGTAATGAAGCCGAAACTACCGCTTTACTGGCTTTTGTCAGTAAGGGAAACAACGCATTGATGGCGTTGGAGGATTTTGATTTCTCCGTGCTGGATTCCATAATTCAAGAAGAATGCTATGTTTGGAAATCATATGTTTCGGATGAGGAGGATGAGCTTGAAACGGAAGTGGAAGAACTTTTCGAAGAAATACCGGCTGACCAAGACCTTCAAAATATATTGGATTCATTGGACCAAACCTACTTGGACACTATTGAAACAACAGATGAGTGGGATGAAGAGTCGTCAGATACAGACTCAGTTGGTTATTGGGCTAATAAAATGGTTGCTGAAACCTTTGAATCAACCATTGGCTTAAATTTTACGGATGTTGAGTTTTGCAGAGAAGATAGCGGATACTATTTTGTCAATGTCGTTCGATTAGATACCTTCTTTTATCGATGGCAACATTTTGAGATGGACTGTTTAAATTCGTTGGATAGCCTTCGCATCAGAGTGTTAGGGGAAGCAGATTCCAACAAGGTTACATTTTTTGAGATTCCTTTAGGTAAAGGTCATCTCTATATTCACTCCATTCCTTTGGCCTTTACGAATGTTGCCTTATTGGACGAGAACCGGCTTGAGTATGCCGAGAAAACAATGTCGTATCTCGATGGCAAAAAGTTAATTTGGGATATTTACAGGAACAATAGTTTTGATCGTGGTCACCCGTCAGATCTCAATAGCAGTTCAACACCATTGAGTTATTTATTGACGGAACCGGCATTGAAGTGGACGATCTATTTGATCTTTTTTTCAGCGATATTGTTTGTTTTATTTAGAGCCAAACGTCGTCAGCAATATATTCCTGTGATCGAACCTAACGTGAATACATCTATTGAATATATTGAAATGATGGGACAACTCTATTTTGAGGAGAAAGATCATCAATTTATAGCCCATCAAATGTGGAAGCGATTTTTAGACTACATCAGAACACATTATTATATTGTTCCGAAAGAAGGCGATATCAGTTGGATTAAAAGAGTGTCGGAAAAATCGTTAGTGAGTGAGTTAAAGATCATCGGGATTGTAAGAGCATACGAGAAAACGAAGTTGACAAAAGTAAGCGAAGATGAATTGATCAACTTTTATGATAAACTAAATTATTTTTATTCGAATTGTAATTAATATATGGATATGATTGAAAATGAGGAACATCAGGAAGCGGAAAGCATGGAAGAGTTACCGCAAAACAGTACTGAAGACACGAATACAGAACCTAATGACTCAACGATAGCGGACGATCTTTCAACGTTGGCTGATAAAACAAATCCCGATTTACAACGCTTTAGCGACAAATTGGAGAGTGTAAGAAGTGAGATTGCCAAAGTTATAGTCGGTCAGCACGAGCTGGTAGAATTAATGTTGGTGGCATTGCTTTGTGGCAATCATGTACTCATTGAAGGAGTGCCCGGTATTGCCAAAACACTTACGGCAAAAATGTTGGCAAAGGCACTTTCCGTGAAGTTTTCAAGAGTTCAGTTTACTCCGGATCTAATGCCTTCGGATGTTATTGGCACCAATGTTTTCAATATAAAGAACAGTGAGTTTCAATTTAAAGCAGGACCTGTTTTTAGCAATATCGTGTTGATAGATGAGATCAATCGATCCCCTGCAAAAACACAGGCGGCTTTATTGGAGTTAATGGAGGAAAAGCAAATTACGGTAGATGGTAAAACCTATCAGATGGATCATCCGTTTTTTGTGATTGCCACCCAAAACCCAATTGAGCAAGAAGGTACCTATAAACTTCCGGAAGCGCAATTGGACAGGTTTATTTTTAGAATTACGGTAGATTATCCGGCGTTAGAAGATGAGCGAACGATTTTGAAGCGCTTTAAGAACGATTTTACCCAACAAGTCAAAGAAGAAGTAAAAGCTGTAATGACGGCCGAAGATATTGTTCATGCCAGAACGCTGGTAGAATCTATTTTTATCAAAGATGAATTGCTGAATTACATTGCTCAGATTGTGGTAAAAACCCGTCATCACGGCGATCTGTATTTAGGTGCCTCTCCCAGAGCCTCCATCGCATTACTAAAAGCATCCAAAGCCATGGCGGCATTGAACGGTCGTAATTTTGTTACGCCGGATGATATAAGAAAAGTAACCGGTCCAATCTTGAATCACAGAATTATACCAACACCGGAAAGGGAAATGGAAGGCATTACGACACAAGATATTATTGCAGGAATTATCAAGCATTTGGAAGTGCCTAGATAGATATTGAACATTTGATGATCAAAACAATACTATATAATACATTTTTAACCAATCGCTTTTTTATTGCGGTAGGCATGGGTGTGGCGTTATGTGCATTGGGATATTTTGTTCCATTTTTGTTTGGGCTGGCATGGATCATTTTGGCAATACTATTGATCGCTTCACTGTTTGATGCCGTCTTTTTGTGGCGTACACAAGGTAAAATAGATGTGGTGAGAGATATACCGCCGGTGTTGCCTTTAGGAGATGAGACAGAAGTGATTCTTGCCATTGAAAGCAAATTTCCCTATCCATTGGAGTCGAAGATTATTGATGAACTGCCGTATGAGTTTCAAGAGCGGAAATTTCAAATGGAATGTCGTTTGGATAAATTGGAGGGCAAACGTTTAAAATATCCAATGCGGCCGGTGAATCGCGGTGTTTTTCAATTTGGCAATTGTAATGTGTTTCTAACCAGTGCATTGGGATTTGTTCAGTTTCGTCATGTTTTTGAAATAACTCAAGAGGTTAAAGTATATCCTTCTGTGCTTCAAATGAAACAACATGAATTGGCGGTAATCAAAAATGTGGCGCAGTTTCAGGGGATGAAAAAGATCAGACGATTAGGGCATAGCTATGAGTTTGAACAGATCAAGAATTATGTTTTAGGGGATGATATCAGAAGTGTAAATTGGAAAGCAACGAGTAGGAAAGGAGAGTTGATGGTCAATCAATACGGGGATGAAAGGTCGCAACAACTGTACTGTATCATTGATAAAAGCAGAGTGATGCAACTTCCTTTCAATGGATTGAGTTTGATGGATTATGCCGTCAATACCTCATTGGTGATTTCCAATATCGCTTTGCAAAAGCATGATAAAGCAGGATTGGTCAGTTTTGATCATAGAATTGGCTCTATGCTAAAAGCTGATAACAGAAGCAATCAACTCAAAAAAATTATAGAATTGCTGTATCGCGAGAAGCCAAGTGATCTGGAGGCCAATTATCAATTACTGTATGCAGGTTGTCAAAGAATCATCAAACAAAGAAGTTTGATCGTATTATATACCAACTTTGAAAGCAGCTATGCTCTGGACCGGGTGATTCCGATTTTAAGAAGACTCAATCAACTGCATTTACTTTTGGTGATTTTCTTTGAAAACAGTGAATTGGAAGACTACAGTTGGCAGTCAAGCGAGGATATATTTGATATTTATACCACAACCATGGCAGCTAAATTTCAACTGGATAAAAAGATGATGCTCAAGCGTTTAAATCAATATGGTATTCAAACATTATTGACCAAACCGGAAGATCTGTCGGTGAATACCGTCAATAAATATTTGGAATTTAAAGCTAGAGGTTGGATATAATCTAGGCTGTGATAACAGCATAAATAACACCGTTTTCATTGAATTTAAATGGCAGATTTATCAGCGATATCTAAAGTTTATTTGATGGTGTATTTAGTTATTGAGCACACCTCGTATTTTTTTGCTATTTTTAAAATCCATAAAAGCCTCTTAAAAACCTATAATTTTTTCTATGATGAGGCTTTACAAATTTTGGCTTACCCTTATATTGATTGTAGTATTTTCTGTTGATATCAATGCACAGCGGATTGGTATTGGCACCGACTTTCCCACTGCAACTTTAGATATCAGGACAAATTCTCCAATTGCTTCTATTCATGCACAAAGATTATTGGACGTAGGTGTTGCCATTGGCGCCGTGAAAGTGGAAGATTCGAGCAACTATGTTGGGGTGGAATTTTATGAGTACAACGACAATGCTTTGGCCAATGTATATCTGGTGAATGAAGGATTAGGATTTGGATTATTTACTACTAATATTGATCCAAGTAATTCCATTCCTGCGGGATATTTTACGCATTCCGGAATAGGAGAACCGATTGAGGCTATAAATTTAAACGCTGCCAGTACAGCAGCTACGGCTTCTTTGAGACAAAGAGGTTTAGGAGATGGACTGTCCGTTTTAATGAATGATCTTTATAATGGGGGAGCAAGTGTGGAAGACGGTATCCAGATTGCTCATTTCGGGAATGGATACGGTATATTTTCTGATGTACGCAACGCCAGCCAAGCCATGTTGAATTATATTGAATTTGGCTTTGGAATTGAAAATGTCCATTTTGAAGATGGCAGTATTTCCTTCATTACAGATATGAGAGGTCTTGATGGAGACGGTTATTACTTTACCAATAGTGCTTCTTCACCTGTTGCCGGTGGTGATGGCTTTGCTTATCAAGGTTATGTAAGAACAGTTTCACCTTCCATTGTACCTACATTAACCGGTGCTGTCTTGGTAGGAGTGCAGTACGGTCCGGGATGGGGAATGTTGATCAATCACCTTGGTAATTCAGGTAGAAATGCTGAGTTCAATATGAATAACAGCAGCAATACAGATGAGGCGATCTTCAGTATTCATCAAGGAGGCGGAGGCAATATCTTGGTTCAGAATCAAAGTACAGTGCCCTTAAGCGGACCTGTTGAAGTGATCAAATCGGATTATTTAGGGAATGATATTGATGATCACATCGCGATTGCCGGATTTTCTTATCCTTCTGATGATTATGGCATCGGTGTTGATGGTACCGGAGGTTATTATGGTGTACGCGGCACTTACAATGGCTTCGGAACTTTTGGTTCTGCCGTTCATGCAGAAGGTGATTTGTCGGCTACCGGAGTGAAGTCTTTTATGATTGATCATCCGTTGGATCCTAAGAATAAAATTTTAAAACATTTTGCATTAGAGTCGGATGAAGTACTGAATGTGTATCAGGGAAATGCAACGATGGGAAGAGATGGAAAAGCTATTGTGGTATTACCCGATTATTTTCAAGCCATCAATATTAATTACAGTTACCAACTAACGTCTATCGGTTCACCCAAACAACCTTGGATCTTCAAGGAAATTGACAATGGTTCATTCACCATTGCCGGTGCTCCCGGATCAAAGGTTTCCTGGATGGTGATTGCTAATAGGAATGATGCTTACGTAAGAACTCATCCAAAAAGAATGGAAGCGGAAATAGATAAAAGAGAAGTGGATAAAGGCAAGTTTTTAGATCCAATTTCGCATGGCGAACCTATTCAACTTAAAATAGGCTATAGAGAAGTGGTAAAAGCAACCCCGGCCACTTCACCTGAAAGAGATGTGCTTTCAACCAATGGTTCAAGAGCTAAGGCCGATGATAAAAAAGTTGTGCAAGGAGCGGAACGACAAGAAAATTTGGATAGGTTGCCACAACGGGTTCAACCGGAAACACCTCCTTTTGAACCACTTAAGATAAAAATGGAGATCAAAACTTATGATGAATTAGGCGTTGAATAGCTGAATGTAAAAGATTTATTCGATCATAGCCTTTAAATCATCTAATGTGTTGGCTTCTTCAATTTTTTTATCCAGCCTGATTCTTTTGATCCTTGGAAAGCGAACGGCAACACCACTTTTGTGTCGTTTACTATAGGCGATGCCTTCAAAAGCTATTTCAAATACCATTTGGGGTTGCACACTTCGAACCGGACCGAATTTTTGGAGACTATTGTTTTTTACAAATTGATCGACCTGAAGAATCTCCTGATCGGTTAATCCACTGTAAGCTTTGGCAAAAGTAACCAGCTCGTTGTTTTCCCATAAACCGAAAGTATAATCGGTATATAAATTGGCTCTTCGCCCATGGCCACTCATGGCATAAGTCAATACCGCATCAATAGTATAAGGCTCTACCTTCCATTTCCACCAATCACCTTTTACTCTGCCTACGTGGTACAAACTATCTTTCTTTTTAAGCATTAAACCTTCGCAATGTAATGCTCTGCTTTTGGACTTCTCTCTCATCAATTCCTTCCATGCTGTAAAGGGAACCGCTTCAGATAGACGTAAGGCGAAATAATGCGCTTTCTCTATGATATTTTCTAAAATCTTGCGTCTTGCTGATAAAGGTGTTGATCGAATGTCTTTTCCTTTATATTCCAATACGTCGTAGGCCATTAAAATTACCGGCACTTCCGATAGTAATTTCTGACTCAATGTCTTTCTCCCGATCCGGGTTTGAAGCTGATGAAAGGAAAGGGGATGACCGTCTTTAAATGCCATCAGTTCACCATCCAAAACACAGTCGTCGATCAGATCTGTTAATGCCTGTAATTCGGGAAATTTATCGGTGATCAATTCTTCTCCTCTTGACCAAATATAGATGTTTTGGTTTCTAATGATCACTTGAGCCCGAATGCCATCCCATTTACGTTCGGCTAACCATTCAACTTCCAAACCTATTTCACTAAGTTCCTTGTCTAAAGCATACGTCAAATAAAACGGATACGGTTTAGCATCCGAATCGTGCTGATGATCTTCTATCAATAATTTTTTAAAAGTAGTATTGTCCGGCTGCCAATCTCCCATTAATCGATGGGCAATTATAGCTTCCTCCTGATCTAATGTTTGCGCCAGTGCTTTGGTTAGTATTTTCCGGCTCACACCAATCCTGAATCCGCCGGTCAGAATTTTATTGAATACAAAGCGTTCTGTTCTGCTCATGCCTTGCCAATAAGTTTGCACTTTCGACTTTTGGTTTTCTTCGCTCTCCTCCTTTAGAGCAATTATTTTGGCGATCCATTCACTTAAACCAATGGGAGGGATCTCGGTAGTTTGCGGAACCAACATTGCGATGGTTTCAGCCAGATCGCCCACTATGTGATAGCTTTCTTCAAACAGCCACAGCGGAATGCCTGCCAACTCCGTAGCCCATTCTCTCAGTTTAGCAGTTGTAACAGATCGCTTCGGTCGTCGGTGCGTAAACAAAGCAATGGTCCAAAGTTTGTCATCATCGTCGGCTTCATCAAAAAAATCAACCAAGGCCTGAATTTTGGCGGTAGTTTTCCTGTTGCTGTCAATTTTTAATATGAGTTCGGTAAATGATTTCATTTTGCCTATTCCTCTCCTTGAAATAATGTTTGTTCTGTATGCGCATTGAGACCTTGCTCTCTTAGCCAAGCAGAAAAGATATCCGAATAGCCATGCGTACAGATGATATTTTCCGCAGTTGTACATTTAATAGCTTGATTCAGGCCTTGCCAGTCAGCATGATCACTTAAAACAAATCCCGTATCTAAATTTTGCCGTCTTTTCATTCCTCTAAGTTGCATCCAGCCGGAGCAAGCTGCCGTATTGAATTTTCCTAAAAGCTTTGTCCAATTATCTCCGGTAGTTCCCGGCGAAATGATTAATGCCTTCTCAAAATCAGCTTTGGAAAGATGCTTGGTGATAGGTTGGTATTTATTTTTCAAGCGAATGCCGCTTTCTTCAATGGCCTTATTCATTTGGTCAACACTGCTATGCACATAAATAGGACCGAGTGGAGCCAGATTGTATAGTATTCTTTGCGCTTTGCCTAAGCTATAAGCCGAGATCAATGAACATCTATTCTGCGATTGATTATTTTGCCACCATTCTTCAATGGATGAGATGACATGATGTTGTGGTTGCCATAGGAAGACCGGCAAACCAAAGGTACATTCTGTAATAAATGTATGGCATTTAACCGGTTCAAAAGGAGTGGACAGACCATCGTCTTGTGTTTTATAATCGCCACTTACTACCCAAACTTCTCCGTTGTATTCTACCCTAACTTGGGCGGAGCCCACCACATGTCCTGCCGGGTGCAAGCTGAATTTTACCTCATTGATAGTGATTTCCTCTCCATAATGCAAGCCTTGTGTCACAATGTTCTTACCCAATCGCGCTTTCATTATGGGAATGGAATAATGATGCGTTAAATAATGCTTCATGCCTTTTCTGGAATGGTCGGCATGGGCATGCGTAACAATGGCCTTGTCTACCGGCCTCCATGGGTCGATATAGACCTTTGCTTGCGAGCAATAGATTCCTTTTTTTGTAAACTGTAATAAGCTTTTACCCATGAAATATAATCCGCAATAAAATTTTTGATGAAGCGATGAAGCCTTTTAAGATAAACAATATGTGATGAGCGATAGCATCTATAGTTATTTTTTAACATCTTTTGAATGGTTTTGTTTAGAATATAGCACAAGTGGAGGTTTTGTATTCATAGCGTAAAAATTTCCAATACAATATTTCATTCTGCCTGTTGGTTCTTGTATATTGCTTGACATATCATACAGTTATGGAAAAGATTCACATTATACAAGATTTTGTTGTTCCCAAAGAACGTGTCTTTGATTTTTTTAGCGATCATGAACGATGGGCGGAGATTTATCCGGGTGCATTTAAGCGCGTCGTTAACAGTACTGATCCTACCAATGTTAATGGTATCGGTTCTGTGAGAAGGATCACCAATTTTCCGATTATTTTTGAAGAGACCATTACCAAATATCAACCATACGATTTGATTGAATACCGAATCACGGAAGGAGGGAAGCCCATTAAAGATCATGTTGGAACAATGCGTTTTTACGATTTGGACAATGGCGCTAAATCGCGGTTGGATTATACCATTGAGTTGGATAGCAGTATCCCTTTCACGGCATTTATACTGAAAAATATTTTGGAGAACGTTATTGGAAGAGGCGTTCGCAGCTTAAGCAAAAAATTTAAGGCCGACAGTAGATTTTAAAGTTGCATGAAAAAAATTGAAATAACGACTGCACAAAAGGTGATCATTCAATATGAGCTGGCCAGTTTAAGAGACAGGATCATAGCCTTCATCATTGATGCCATCATTCTTTGGTCAACAGTTGGGATTTTGGTGGCCATCATTACCTTATCTACCGCTTCCAATTTCAATCCTGAGTTAACAGAAACGCTGTCATGGCTGGTGGCAACGCCAATAGTGGTGTTTTATACCTTGGTTTCAGAACTCATTACCAACGGTCAAACTCTAGGCAAGAAAATGATGGGCTTAAAGGTGGTAAAACTGAATGGTGGTTTGCCTACTGCCGACGACTTCTTGATCCGTTGGGTGTTTCGAGGCATCGATATTTATACCAGTTTTGGTGCTGTGGCGGCACTTCTGGTCAGTTCCAGTGATAAGGCACAACGTTTGGGAGGATTGCTGTCGAATACGGCGGTGATTAAACTAAAAGGCGATTTCAGTATAAAATTGGAAGATCTTGAAAAGATGTTTGATTCAGCCAATGATTATGAAGCCACATATCCTAATGTAACTATGTTTACGGACAAAGACATGTTGGTCTTGAAAGAATTGATGAAGCGCTATCAAAGCAATCCTAATCCCGCTCATCAAAAGTTAATGCGACGATCGGTTATCAGTCTAAGTCGTAAATTAAACTTGGAGGAAACCCCAACCAATGCAATGGAATTTCTGCAATTGGTATTGAAGGATTATGTAATGCTAACGCGATAATACAATCAAAAAGAGATTAGTTTCTTCTCTTTTCTTTAATTCTGGCAGCCTTACCTTTTAATTCTCTTAAGTAGAAAATCTTAGCTCTTCTTACTTTACCATGCTTGTTCACCTCGATTTTGTCAATATTAGGTGAAAACAAAGGGAAGATTCTTTCAACACCTACACCATTAGAGATTTTACGAACAGTGAAAGTTTGAGCGATTCCACTTCCTTTTCTCTGCATCACATCACCTCTAAATAACTGGATTCTTTCTTTACTTCCTTCAATGATCTTATAGTAAACACTGATGTTATCTCCTGCTTTGAAATCAGGGTAAGACTTTTGCTCAGTGATTTGTAATTCAATTTCTCTAACCTTATCCATGGTAGTATATTTTTAAAACTGGGTGCAAAGATATGCTTTTTAAATTGAACAAAAAATAGTGAAAATAAAGCAAATTATATTTCATGTTTTGGTAATGATGGAAAAAGCTGTTCCATACATCACATTCCTTACTCAATTGGCCTTCTCCAGCGGTAAAAATTCTTCTGTGCGATAATAAAAGTAGATGAATAAAATCGCTAAAGCCGTTAATATATGCCACAAAGCATGACCTTGAAAAACACTGGTCGGAGAGCACATAACATTGGTTCGGTCTAAGATCCAAAGCGAAGCCGCTGCCACCATTGTTAGGGCCGACCATAAAATATATTTCTTATGTATTCTTTGTACGTTACTGTTTTTGATGCTGTACAGATTCAATAGAAATAGCATGCCCATCATGATGGGGAACACCACATTAACGTTCCACTTCCAAATCTCCACGAAAAAGACGATATTCAAAACAATGGCAGCACCCAACAATAGATAATGCGAACTAATGGTCTCACCTTTTATTTTGATCGAAGGAAATGCCTTAAATAGATTATAAAAGAAAAGGGCTAAGAGTATGGCATAAATACCGGTTACATCCATTTTTTGAAAGGACAAGGTTAGGGAAGCATGATAGAAAAAACTACCGATAAACAACCAGATAACCGCCACTGCCAATAATATGGTGAAACCCGGATGTTTGGCCATTAAATTGGTCACTTCTGAACGACCTTGATGAAAATGATCTTTGATACCGACGCTGAACAAAATAAATCCTACCAATAAATACCCCAAGTTAGACCAGGTGTTGGAACTTTGTTTGATGGCCATA